>JBDNIX010000382.1:0-5616 GCA_041688045.1 Nitriliruptoraceae bacterium | reverse complement strand
GCCTGTTAGCCACCGGCCTGTCGCTGCAGGAAACGATCCGGCGGGCAGAAGACCAACCGGACGTCGCCAGCCGGCTCGAGCAGGCGGTGGACGACATCGATGCGACGGTCAAGGAGATCCGCTCCACGATCTTCGGGTTGCAGCGCAACGACACCTCGGACGCCTCTCTCCGCTCCCGAATCCTGGATGTGGCCTCCGACCTCACCGCCATCCTGCCGACGGCACCCAGAATCGGCTTCGAGGGTGCTCTGGACACGATGGTCTCCGACGAGATCGCCGACCATCTGATCCATGTCGTGCGGGAGGCGCTGACCAACGTCGCCAAACATGCCCGCGCGACCAAAGTCGACCTGCGGCTGTCGGTCGATCAGCAGCGACTGTTCCTGCAGGTCAGCGACGACGGCGTCGGCCTGCCGACCACTCCCGGTGGGGGATTTGGCCTGAGCAACCTGCGGTCGCGGGCGACCCGCCTGGGTGGCGACTGCGAGGTGACGTCACGCTCGGATGGGCGTGGGACGGTGCTGATCTGGCGTGTGCCCGTGCGTTGATCGGCTCAACAGCGTGGCTTCCGCCGACAGGCGTGCGACGATGTCGCTGATCAAGCGCTGGATGGTCGCGTCGGCGACCCGACTGAGTGCCACCATGTCGACCGCCGTCCCGACCGCCCCACCTGGAGGCTGGTAGCGGCCGTCGAACACCAGTGTGACGCGGCGACCCGATTCGATGTGGAGGCCGAGCTCACCGTCCAGAGACGGCAGGAGACGTTCCACCCCGCGCGTCGTCCCCTGGCTGGCCATCGGCTCCCAGGACAGCGTGCGCCAGCGCGTCGCGCCGGCCCGCCATGGCGCTCCGATCGTCGCCGTGACCTGCTGGGTGAACGATCCCGCTCGCAGCGTCACGACAAAGCCGTCGGGACCGGTCCGACGGCTACGCGGCAGCCACCTCGCCGGGTCGCCTTCGAATGCGCGGATCAACGCCGGCGGATCGCCGACGACGGGCAAGAAGGTGCGAACGGTTCGGGCCACGGTGTCTGCCTCCTGTCTGCGTCGAAGCTACGACCCAGGCGAATCGATCGGCAGAGCCAGAGGTCCGTGGTGCGGCGGGACCCTGTGCCCCGGATGCGGTGCTGCCAGCACTACCGTCCGGGCAGCCGCGCAGCGGCGACATCGAGGTTGGCCTCCTCGGCCGCCGAACGGCCCATGGCCCAGCCGGTGGGATTGCTCACCGACGCCGATCGCCGGCGGATGTCGGGAAAGGCCTCCTGCTCGGCCGCAACCAGCCGATCCCTGCGCGCGGCCAGGACGGGCAGCAGCCGAGTGTCGGAATCGGCGGTGGCCGCGACCTCGTCATCGGCCGACTGCCGGAGACGTTCCCCGATCCGCTGTCCAAATCCCATCAGAAAGGCCCGCCGGAAGGACCGGGTCCGTGACCGGCCGGCGGCATCCCGCCGGGATCCCTTGCGGGCCATGGCCGCGCCGGCCTGCGCCAGCAGCGACGTCGCCAGGAGTTCGACGGCGACGAGGTCGTTGTCGTAGCCGAACAACGTCACCCAGCCCAGATCCGGCGAGTGCACCACCCGGCACCGGTTGGCCCGAGCAACCTCGGCGATCAGGTAGGCCTTGGCGGAGGCGTACGGATCCTCGAGCGGGACCCTGCGGGCCGACGGGTCCCCCACGTCGTCGGCCCGCTGCAGCAACACCTCGTCGATGGCGTGGCGGGCGATCAACTGCTGCGCCTTGGCCGTGAGCGCTTCCGCTTCCTCGTCGAAGTCGGTGGATTCGGCCTTGGCGAGCAGCGCCCGGACGCGGGTCAACATGCGTTCGTCGAGGTGGGCGCCCTGCGGCAACCCGCTGCGTGGATCGTTCGGTGGCGGCGTCGTGACGGGCAGGCCGGGGAGCCGGGCGGCGACCGCCAGCGCCTCCACCAGCAGATGCAGCCGCCTCAGATCCGGCGGTGGGGATCCGAGATCGTCGCGAAGACGGCCCGCCTGCTCCCGCCACAGGCGATGGAGGGTCTCATCGGCAGCGATCCGGCGGTCCGTGTCGTCGACGATGGCCGCCGCCATCATCTGCGCGTGGGCGGCCGACAGGCACCGACCGATGACATGGGTCAGGTCCGTCGGCGTCCACCCGCGGCGCCAGAGATCATCGAGTCGGTCGTCGAGCAGGGCAAGAGCCAACGGGAGCGCCGTGTCAAGCTGATCGGCCAGGTGGCCCATCGCCACCTCGAAGCCCCCGGGGTCGGTTTCTGACGCCGACAGCGCGGCCTCCAACAGTGCCGCCGCCGAGGAACGGCCGAAGGGTCGGTGGCGACGGGAGGAGCGCATGGGCGGAGTCTGCCAGACGCCGGGACCCATGCGCCAAACGGGTGGGTGATCGCTGTGGACTAGGCACCGCCCGCCCCGATCGGACCGGTCAGTTGCCCGGGGTCGACGCCACGGTCTGCCTGCCCCAGGTGAGCGCATCGACGTGTGCTGCGGCCAACTCCGTGCCGCTCAAGCCGATGCCGTGGCCGAGGAGCACCATCCGGGACCAATCGTCCTGCCCAGCGGCAACCTGGATGTCCAGGAGGGTGCGAAGGAATCCGGATCGACCGGCCAGCGTCAGGTCGCTACGGATCAGTCGTTCGGGTTCGTCAAGGTCGAGTTCATCCCATGTGCAGGCTCTCAGCCGCTGGAAGTGGGCAGTCGACAACCCGACCGGACGCATCCCGCGGACCGCCCGGGGGCGGGTGAAGAAGAGGCCCTGGACGTGCATGGCGCCGGCGCCGATCACCCGGTCGAACACAGCCGGCTCCTCGACCTTCTCGGAGTCGACCTCTTCCGCCAGGCCGAGGCGAGGATCGTCAGGCACGGCGCTCTCGAGGGCGACCCGATAGCCGGCAGGTCCAGCAGGATCGTGGCGGTCGCTCGGACGCCCTCGTCGTGACTGACCGGCGCATTGCCGCCGACGTCGCGGTACAGCAGCTCTTGACCGACAACCATCAGGTGTCGATCCAGGATCGGCTGTTGCGCGACCAGTACCTCACCCAGGAGGTCGCTTGGCGGCGCGCCAGCTCTCCGTGCGGACATGGGCCCTCCGGCCGCGCAGGGAGACCGTGCGTTGAAGAGATCGTCGTGCACCCATCGGCCCACCGAGCGTGTTCTCAAGCAGCGGCAATCCCGCTTTGTCGGCGTACGATGCCGTGGATCCCAAGAGGTCACCCGTCGCACGGATCCCCGCCGACGCCCCTGCGCAGGAGGTCGCCATGACCACCACCCCACGAACCACCGCCGGGGCCGACATCGCCGCCCTGGAGCGTCACGCCGCGCGCAACTACCATCCGCTGCCGGTGGTGATCGCCGAAGCCGACGGCGCGTGGGTCACCGACGTCGACGGACGCCGCTACCTCGATGCGCTCGCGGGCTACTCGGCGCTCAACTTCGGCCACCGTCACCCCGCCCTGATGGCCGCGGCGCACGGGCAACTCGACCGCGTCACGTTGACCAGCCGGGCGTTCCACCACGACCAGCTCGGCCCGTTCTGTGACGGGCTCGCGAACCTCACGGGTATGGATGCCGTGCTACCCATGAACACCGGCGTCGAAGGGGTCGAGACGGCGATCAAGCTGGCGCGGCGGTGGGGATACCAGGCCAAGGGCATCGCTCCCGATCAGGCGACCATCATCGTCGCCGCGGACAACTTCCACGGGCGCACCACCACCATCGTCGGCTTCTCGGCCGACCCATCCGCGAGGGACGGTTTCGGCCCCTTCACTCCCGGGTTTCGGGTTGTGCCGTTCGGTGATGCGGCCGCACTGGAGGCGGCGATCGACGAGACGACCGCGGCCGTCCTGATCGAACCGATCCAGGGCGAGGCGGGCATCATCGTGCCGCCCGACGGTTACCTCGCGGATATCCGGCGCATCACCTCCGACCACGACGTGCTGTTCGTCGCGGACGAGGTCCAATCGGGCCTGGGGCGCACCGGCACGACCTTCGCCTGTGACCTCGAGGAGGTCCACCCGGACGTCTTCGTGCTCGGCAAAGCGCTCGGCGGTGGCGTGGTCCCCGTGTCGGCGATCGCGGCGCGGCGCGAGCTGATGGACGTGTTCACGCCCGGTTCCCACGGCAGCACCTTCGGCGGAAACCCGTTGGCGTGTGCAGTCGGACGTGCGGTCATCACCCTCCTGGAGACCGGCAAGTACCAGGCGCGCAGCCACGAGCTGGGCGCCCAATTGGCCGTGCAGCTGCAGCAGCTACCGGCGAGTTCCGTCCAGGCCGTGCGATCGATCGGTCTGTGGGCTGGCGTGGACCTGGCGCCGGGGATCGGCGCCCGTCAGGTGTGCGAGCGCATGATGGCGTTGGGCGTCCTGGCCAAGGACACGCATGAGACCACCGTGCGACTGGCCCCTCCCCTGGTCATCACCAGCGAGGAGGTCGACCGCCTGGTCACGGTGCTGGGTCAGGCCATCGAGGACGTCCGGACGACGTGACCGGCTCGCCGGGAACGGCGCTGTGGACGATCCCTGACGATACCTGCGGAGATCGCCATCTTTCGCTGCGGAGGGTCGCGACCTGATGGTCGATTGCTGCGCCCATCGTCCGGAATCGACCAGCAACTGCTACGGGGATGCGATCAGGCGATGGATGCCTGGTAGATGCTGTCGATCGCCGCAGCGAGTTCCGCATCGAATTCCTCGTCGCTCTGCTGCGCCGACAGGTCCTGCACCAGTGCACGCGAGAAGCTGGCGATCAGCCCCGGGTTGCGGCTGAGACGGTCGTTGGCGTCCTCACGCGCATAGCCACCGGACAGCGCCACGACGCGCAGCACCGACGGGTGGTCGATGAGCTCGCTGTAGAAGCCGTCGATCGACGGGATCGTCAACTTCAGCATGACCTGCTGATCGTCGTCGAGACCTTCGAGACCCGCCAGCAACCTCTCGCGCAGACGCTGTTCGGCGGCTTCCTTGTCCGGACTGGCGATGTCGACCTCAGGCTCAAGGATCGGCACCAACCCGGCCGCCAGAATCTGCCGTCCGACCTCGAACTGCTGGGTGACGACGGCATCGATCCCCCGCGGGTGATCGACGGTGATGACGGAGCGCATCTTGGTCCCGAAGACGTTCAAGGACGCCGCCCGCTTCAGCAGGGCGTCCAGATCCCCCATCGGTTTCATCAGCTGCACGCCGTTCGACGGGTCCGCGAGCCCCTTGTCCACCTTGACGAACGGGACCACCTGCTTGACGCCCCACAGGTACCCGGGTGACGGCAGCCCCTCGATCTGGCGGTCCATGGTCCCTTCGAACAGAATCGCCCCGATGATGCGGTCGCCGGCGAAACTCGGGCTGGTGACGATGCGGGTCCGCATCTCGTGCACCAGATCGAACATCTCGTCGTCGGTCGAAAACTCGCCGTCGCCGATGCCGTACTGGGCCAGCGCCTTCGGCGTGCTGCCCCCGCTCTGGTCGAGCGCAGCGATGAAGCCGCGGCCGTTGGCGATCTGGTCGAGCATATCGGCGTTCACGTCGTCCCCTTCACGCACCGTGGTAAATAGTCTGATGGTCTGTTCAGACCCTATTGGGACGCGTCGGCGACGCAAGGGACGAAGGGCCTCCGACCCAAACCTGAGCCCCGGG
>JBDNIX010000064.1:0-5819 GCA_041688045.1 Nitriliruptoraceae bacterium | reverse complement strand
GGCCGCCACGCGCCCGAACACGGCCACTGTGTCGGCCGATGCCGTCACCACCCACGTCCGCGCGGTCTGTGCCTATCGGCGAGCGCTACCCTCCGGCGACCCCGGACGAGGCGCAGCGATGGATCGGCAGGCGTTCGCGAGCCTCGACGCGACCGATCCGCTGGAGCCGATCCGTGCCCGTTTCACGCTGCCCGACGGGTTGCGCTACCTGGACGGCAACTCACTCGGCGCGCTGCAGCCCGCGGTCGCACAACGCGTGCGCGAGGCCGTCGAGGAGCAGTGGGGCCGGGACCTGATCCGTAGCTGGAATTCGGCCGGGTGGGCGACCCAACCCCAGCGCATCGCCGGGCAACTGGCACCGCTGATCGGCGCCGACGCGGACGAGATCGCGGTGGGTGATTCCACCTCGGTGGCGGTGTTCAAGGCGGTTGCCGCCGCGCGACAGCTGCGACCCGACCGGACCGTGCTGCTCACCGATGACACCAACTTCCCGACCGACGTCTACGTGGCACAGGGACTGGCCGAACTCACCGGCGACCTGGAGGTCCGGGTCGTCCCGGCCGACCGGATCCGCGATCACCTCGACGACACGACCGCCGTGCTCATGCTCACGCACGTCGACTACCGCAGCGGTCACCTGCACGACGCCCCGGCGCTGACCGCCGCGGCGCACGCCGCCGGTGCGATCGCCATCTGGGACCTGTCGCACTCGGCCGGGGCGGTCGCCGTCGACCTGCACGCCTGGGACGCCGACCTGGCCGTCGGTTGCACCTACAAGTACCTCAACGGTGGTCCTGGTTCGCCGGGGTACCTGTACGTGGCCCGCCGGTGGCACGAACATGTCGCCACACCGATCCGCGGATGGTTCGGTCATGCCCGCCCCTTCGACTTCGCACTCGAGTACGTCGCGGCCGCTGGTGCCGAACGTTTCCTCGCCGGGACACCTCCGGTCCTGTCCATGACCGCGCTGGAGGCCGCGCTGGAGGTCTGGGAGGACGTCGAGGTGGCGACCGTCGTGGCCAAGGCGCAGGAGCTGACCTCGCTGTTCATCGACCTGGTGGACCAATGGTGTGGACCGTCGATCGAGGTCATCTCGCCCCGGGATGCGACCGAGCGAGGCGGACAGGTATCGCTGCGTCATCCAGAGGCCTACGCGCTGACCCAGGCGCTGATCGCCGCGCACGTCATCCCCGACCATCGTCCCCCCGACATCGTCCGATTCGGATTCGCCCCGCTGTATCTGCGGCGCGTGGACGTGTGGGACGCCGTCGACACCCTGGCCGACCTCCTGACGACCGGCGCCTGGGACCGTCCCGAGTTCCATCACCGTCGTCTCGTGACCTGATATGTCCGTGTCCGTCCGCGAGCCCCTGCATCTGACGCCGCTGCTGGTCGCCAAGCCGTGGGGCGGTCGGCGCCTGGAGCGGTTCGGTCGGTCCCTGCCGAAGGATGCGACCATCGGCGAGAGCTGGGAGGTGGCCGACCTCGATCCCGGCGCAACCTCCGTGGCCGACCCCGTCACCCGGGTCGCGTCGGGACCGCACGCGGGGCGCACGCTGGAGGAGTTGATCGCCCACGACCGCGATGGGCTGTTGGGCGATGCTCCGGACCTGGCCGGCCGGTTCCCGCTGCTGGTCAAGCTGCTGGACGCCCGCGAACATCTGTCGGTCCAGGTCCATCCACCCGCCGCCTACGTCAGTGAGCACCCCGATGCCGCACTCAAGACCGAATCCTGGGTGGTGATCGACGCGGACCCCGGGGCGGAGCTGATGATCGGCGTGGATGATGGCGTGACCCTGGAAGCGCTGGCCGCCGCCGTCGGGACGCCGGCGATGGTTCCGCTGCTGCGGCGTGTGCCTGCGGTGCCCGGTGAGGTGCACCATCTCCCCGCGGGCACGCTGCATGCGTTGACCGCCGGGGTGATGGTGGCCGAGGTCCAGACGCCCAGCGACACGACGTTCCGCGTCTACGACTGGACGAAGGAGTACGACCGGGCGCCCCGAGAACTCCATCTCGAAGCAGCCTTGCGCTGTCTGGAGCGGGGATGGGAGCACAACCTCCCGCCGACCGGCCACGGGGCGCACCACACCGCCGGTCCCGCCGTGCAGACCCCGACCGTCACGCTGGTCGACACTCCCGAGTACCGGCTCGTGCGCCACCACCTCGATGCTGCTGGTCGTCGGGTCGTCGACCCCGGGATCCTGCGGGTGGTCCTGGTGCTCGACGGTGCCCTGCACAGCCACGATCTCGGCCATGCGGTGGCTGCGGGCGGCACGGTGGTGCTTCCCGCGGCGTGGAACGGTTCCCTGCGCGCCCACGGCCAGCCGGTCACCTGGCTCGAAGCCACCGTCCCCCCGAGGCAGACGCCATGAACGCTCCGCGTCCTTCGTCCACCACCAGCAGCCGTCGTGTCGGGGTGGTCGGTGCGGGCATCGTCGGGTTGGCTACGGCTCGTGCGCTCCAGGAGCGACACCCGGACATCGAGGTGGTGGTCTTCGACAAGGAGCAGGCCGTCGCCCAGCACCAGACAGGGCGCAACAGTGGCGTCGTGCACGCCGGGCTGTACTACCCGAAGGGCTCGTTGAAGGCCCAGCTGTGCGTGGAGGGCGTCCGCCGTCTGCGCGAGTACTGCGCCGATCGTGGCATCGCCTACGACGCCTGCGGCAAGATCGTGGTCGCACTCGATGACGAAGAGGCCGTCCGACTGCGCGGCCTGTACGAGCGCTCGGTCGACAACGGGGTGCCGGGGGTCGAACTGCTGGAGCCGGAGGCCTTCAAGGAGATCGAGCCGAACGCGGTCGGCAAGCTGGCGCTGCACTCGCCGAACACCGCCATCGTCGACTACGCCGAGGTGGCACGTCACCTGGCTGCGGACGTCGAGGCCGCGGGCGGGACCATCCACCTGGGGGCCGCGGTTCGCGGCATCCGGCACGACGGCGCTGATGCCAGGGTGCGGGTCCTGACCGATGCGGGAGTGGCACAGCTGGATGCCCTGGTCAACTGTGCCGGACTGCACGCCGATCGGGTCGCACAGCTGGCGGGGGACAGCGCGGAGCCGCGGATCGTGCCGTTTCGCGGCGAGTACTACCAGCTCACGCCATCGAGTCGAGGCCTGGTGAACGGCCTCATCTATCCCGTGCCCGACCCCCGGTACCCGTTCCTCGGCGTGCATCTCACGAAGCGCATCGACGGTGAGGTACTGGTCGGTCCCAACGCCGTCCTGGCGATGGCTCGGGAGGGCTATGACTGGCGCACCTTCAGCGGCGGCGACCTCGCCGACATCGCCCGGGCGCCGGGGGTGTGGCGGTTGGCCCGTGAGCACTGGCGCACGGGCGCCGGTGAGGTGTTGCGATCACTTAGCACCCGCAGGTTCGTCGAGGAAGCACGGCGCTACGTCCCGGCGTTGACCGCGGACGACGTGATCCCTTCGGTGGCGGGCGTCCGTGCGCAGGCGCTGGAGCGCGACGGCTCGCTGGTCGATGACTTCCGGATCTCGTGGCAGGGCCGGGTCGCCAGTATCCGCAATGCGCCGTCACCGGCCGCGACGTCATCGCTGGCCATCGGTGCACACATCGCCGATCGCGTGCTGGTCGAAGCCGGGTGAGCCGGTCGACGATCCGCATCGAGGAAACACGTCTGGTGCCCGGTCGCGGCGACCCCGTCGCGGTGCGTGCCGCCCGTGCCACAGCGGACCTCGGCGTCGCCCTGCGCGCGGGAGTGACCTCCGTGCGCGAAGCCGGCGGCTTGGTCATCCACCTCGCCGCAGCCGTTGCGGAGGGCTCGGTACCGGGGCCTCGGGTGTGCGCCGCCGGCGCGGCGTTGTCGGTCACCGGCGGGCACGCCGATCTGCATGCGTTGCCGATCGACTGGGTCCGGGACCTGTCCCGCTGGGAGCCATCGGTCCGGGTCTGCGACGGGATGGTGGACGTGGTCGCAGCCGTGCGCGAACAGCTCCGCGCCGGTGCGGAAGTCATCAAAACCTGCGCGTCCGGCGGCGTGATCTCAGAGCGCAACGATCCTCAGCACCAGCAGTTCACATCAGGCGGAATGGCGGCCATCGTCGAGGTGGCCGGTCTGGCGGACCGCTCGGTCATGACGCATTGCTACGGGGTGGCGGCCAGGTTGGCGGCCGTGGAGGTCGCCAGCAGCATGACGCCGGAGATGGCGCTGAAGATGGCGGACGTCTACGCCGACTCCGGCGAGAGGATCGCGCGAGCGCATGCGTGCGGCATCCGGATCGCGATGGGGACCGACGCTCGACGTGGCGGTGCTCGCGGACCCGGACGCGATCACCCCTGTCCAGCAGGCGGGTAGGCGGGTGGACTCATGGCTCGCGTTGGCGGGGCTTCGTGCGGCCGCGTAGGCTCCGGGCTCGCCAGGAGGGTTCGCCTAGTCCGGTTTATGGCGCACGGCTGGAATCCGTGTTGGGAGTCACATCCCTCGGGGGTTCGAATCCCCCACCCTCCGCCACCGAAACACCCGCTGAACTGCGGAAACGCCCCGATCACGACGGTCGGGGCGTTCGCACGTCGGGAGCCTTGTCGCCCCGATTGGTCACGGATTGGTCACAGGATACGGCTGGGATCGGGAGTGTCGGGCGTCGCTGGGCCCCCTTGGGTCGGGCTGCGTGCGAGCGTCAGCCGCCTCATCGGGTGTCATCCTCCGGTAGCTGTTGCTGCTCTGGCGGTGGGCGCCGGGACCGTGCTCGCTTTCCACGCGACGAGGGGAAGCGCGGTCCGGGGCCGTACGTCACGCTGGGGCCACGCTGTGCTCCTGAGGTTTTGGCCAGCAGGCCGCGCTCCACCAGGTCAGCGAGCAGGCGGGAGGTCGCGGGGGTGTCGAGGTCGAGCATGAGTCGGACCATGCGGGCGTTGATCTCGCCGGTTTCCCGCACCAGCCCGATGACCTTGCGGTCGGACTCCTCGGTCGAGCTTCGGTGGTAAGCGACGCTGGTTCCGAGGGCCGCCAGCGCGTGGCTTGTGAGTCGGAACCGGGGCTCTGCTCGCCGCGCGTCGTGTCGGGTCCGCTCGATAAGTCTGGTCGGTTCGCCGGCGAGCCGGTCGAGTGTGGCTAGGACTTCGTCGCGGTCCTTCTGCAGGAGTGGAGCGATCTGCGCGGCGGACATGGTCCGGTTCGTGAGTAGGTGCAGCAGCACGAGCATGGTGTCGGCGTCCTGGGCTTCGGCGGAGGGAAGCGTGGCCACGAAGCGGGCGATCGCGGCGTTCGGTGCGCCGCCGAGAAGCCGCACGCGGACCCGGTCGTGGTCGTCGTGGAAGGTGGGCGGCTGGTGGCCCACGCGCGCCATCTCCACGTACATCCGATCGACACCCGACCCGGCGGTCTCGGCGAGGCCCAACGTGCGGATGGCGCGGGCGAGGACGCTGTTTCTCGAGCGTGAGGAGGTCGTCAGCACGTTCTGCGCCGTCACACCCGTCACGAACGGTCCTGGCGAGTCGACGGTGAGGCGCGTTGCGGCGTGCTCGATCTGAACCGGGCCGCCGCGGCGGTAGTCACGATGCATGATGGCGTTGACGATCGCCTCGCGGACCGCGGCATCCGGGAGGTCTGCGATCTGGAGCTGCTGACCACCGGGGAGGTTGATCGAGGTCCGGTCCAACCGTGCGTCGACGAGCTCCAGCGCGCGCTCGAGGATGGGGAGCAGGGGGCCGCCGAGATGCTCGTTGACGACAAGGGCGCCGCTCGGGGTCCTGCGGTGGATGTAGACGAGCTGTTCTCCGCGGTTGAGATCGTCGGTGAACAGCAACGCTCCGGCGTTGCTCAGCGTCCCGCTTGGTGAGGTGAGGCCAAGGTTTCGGAGC
>JBDNIX010000381.1:0-2758 GCA_041688045.1 Nitriliruptoraceae bacterium | reverse complement strand
TTCGATCCGGGCAGGGTCACGTACCCACACGGGGGCGACGTGTTGGGTGCCCTTGAGCTGGGCGTTTCGGTGTTCCAGGTGCGGCTGGTACTTGTAGGCCATGAGCAGGTCTGCGTCGTCGAGCTGACGGTCGTTGGAGATGAGTGGGTTATCCCGATGTCGACATAACCCACTTTATGCCGCACCTGCGGTTATGCCGCATCCGGCGAGTAAGCCCAGGTCAGCGGTGGTGACCGGCACGTCGCGTTCGGCATAACCGCGGCCTCTCACAGGCTGTCGAGGAAGGCGAGCAGTTCGTCGGTGGGCCGATAACGGCCGGGCGTGGTGTTGGGGGGTGCGGTGCGGGCGATGGCACGTTCTTTGGCGGCGAGGTCGGCGTGCAGGTAGGGGTTGAGCGACCTGAGCCCCTCGTGGCCCAGCCACAGAGCGATGGTCGCGACGTCCACCCCGGAGTGCAGCAGTGCCATCGCTGCGGTGTGGCGCATGGTGTGGGGGGTCACCGTCTTGCCGCCGAGCGAGGGACAGCGGTTCTGGGCGGTCAGGGTGTGCTTGCGGACCAGGTGACCGACCGCATCGGGGCTCAGTGGGCCGCGGCGGCGACTGCGGCTGGGGAAGAGCGGGTCGGCGGGTTGGCCGCGGCGTTCGCGCAGCCAGGCTTTGAGCACCGAGACGGTAGTTGGGGTCAACGGGGTGCAACGCTTCTTGCGGCCCTTGCCGTGGCACCACACGTGTGGGCCGCTGCCCAGGTGGACGTCTTGGATGCGCAGGCCGGTCAGTTCGGAGACCCGCAGGCCGGTCTGGACGGCGACGACGAGCAGGGCATGGTCGCGTCGACCGATCCAGGTGGAACGGTCCGGGCCATCGAGCAGAGCATCGACTTCAGCATGGGTGAGGAAGCACACGGTGGCCCGGTCGACACGCTTGTTGGGGATCGCGAGCACACGCTGGATGAGTCCGGCGTGCTCGGGACACGACAACGCTGCGTAGGAGAAGAAGGAGCGCACTGCGGCGAGCCGCTGGTTGCGGGTCACGGCGCTGTTGCCCCGCTGTTGTTCGAGGTGGTCGAGGAACGCGACGATGGTGGACGTGTCGAGGTCGTCCATCTGAAGCTTCGACGGTGCCTTGCCGGTGCGGTCGTTGATGAAGTGCAGTAGCAGGCGAAAGCCGTCCCGGTAGGCGGCAACCGTGTTGGGGCTCGACTGCTGCTGCAGAGCCAGCCGGTCAGTGAAGAACGCTTCGAGCAGGGGGGCGACGGCGGTCATGGCAGCTCCTGAAGGGTCGGCTCCAGCCGGGAGGCCGCCAGAGCGAGAAGTTCGGGGGCCGCCTGCAGATACCAGTAGGTCGAGGCGGGATCGACGTGGCCCAGCACGGTCGACAGCCGCGGCAACAGGGCGGCGACGTCCTGCTCCGCGCGGTACCAGCCGAGCAGGGTGGACACAGCAAAGCTGTGCCGCTTATGCGGAATTCCGCATAACAGGCATTAGGCGGACGGCGGGGTTATGCGCCCTGTCGGGGTGTTTTGGCTGGTGGGGGACGCGCGAGCGGTGTTTCCGGGCGCATAATCCTGGTGGTTGGGGTCAACGCGCCAGCGAGTCGAGCCAGCCGTGACGGATGTGGGCGGCCCATCAACGACGTCAGACGTAGCCTGCATCGACGAAGAATCGCTTCTGTTCATTCCGTTATCGAACAGAAGAGGTGATTCTCATGGGAGAAGCAGATGTCAGGTCCGCCGCCGATTATGTCGCGGCGGTGTTGCGTGAGGCTGGGAGGACCGAAGGCACCCTGCGGCGCTATCAGGTTGTGCTGGACCGGTTCGCCGTCTTCTTGACCGGTCGGGGCTTGGATACGGCGAGCGAGCAGGTGTGCGTCGACTTCATCGCCAACCAGACGGGGGTCAGGTTGGGGTCGTTGCGGGAGCCGGTCAGGGATAGGGATGTGCAGGCGGTTCGTCGGCCGGTGGTGTTGATGGCGGAGGCACTGGCTGGCCGGGTGGTCGAAGTCGACCGGTTGGTGGTCCCGGCGAGGGACGGCTGTCCGGTGAGGTTTCGTCCGCTGCGCGACGACTACCTCGCCTCGTGCCGCGGGCGCGGCAACGCGGTGGCGACCGTGGTCGCGAAGGACAAGGCGGTCAGCCGGTTCTTGGGCTATCTGGACGAGGTGGGTACCGATGATCTGGCCGCGCTCGGCGTCCGGGACTTGTCGGGCTTCTCCGTGCGCCAGCGTGGCCTGCGGCGCAAGACCATCGCGGCCATGAGGTCCTCGCTGGCGGACTTCCTGGCCTTCTTGGCCGCCGCGGGCAAGACACCGCGGAGTCTGGCGGACCGACTGCCGCCGCAAAGGCACGTCCGCCACGAGTCCGAGCCACACCTGTGGACCGCAGACGAGGTCCGCCGGGTGCTGGCTGTGATCGACCGTGCCTCGGCCACCGGCAAACGCGACTACGCGATGATCCTGGCGACCGCCCGTCTGGGTCTGCGGATCGGTGACCTGCGCCATCTCCAGTTGGGCGACCTGGACTGGCGGGCGAAGACCATCACGATAGTTCAGCAGAAGACGGGTCGGCCGTTGAGCCTGCCGCTGCTGGACGACGTCGGCTGGGCGATCATCGACTACATCAAAGGCGGCCGCCCCGAAACCGTCTGCCCAAGGGTGTTTGTCAAGCACCGTCACCCCTTCGACACGTTCGGGTCCGCGTCGTCGGTCGCCTCTCGGCTGTCGCGGCACGCTGCCCGCGCGGGGATTGAGTTCGGGCCGGACG
>JBDNIX010000380.1:0-2823 GCA_041688045.1 Nitriliruptoraceae bacterium | reverse complement strand
GCCACGCTCTACACCGCCCACCGCGCGCTGGGATGCACCGAGCCGGGCAGCGCCCAACAGGTACGCGCCGAGGTCGACTTCGCCGCAGCGTTGACCGTGGTGGACACCGTGCGCACCCTCGAGGCGGCCGATCCGGCCCTGCACCCCGCAGCAGGCAAGGTGCTGGCCACCTTGGACCACGAGTGGGACGGGCTGGCCCGCCACCAGCAGTTCCCCGACCTGCCGCTGGACAACAATCCCGCCGAGCGAACGTTGCGCAACCCTGTGGTCGGACGCAAAAACTACTACGGGTCAGGCGCGGTGTGGGCCGCCGAGCTCGCCGCACGGGTCTGGACGGTCACGACCACCGCCCAACGCGCCGGCCACAACCCTTTGACCTTCCTGCACGGCTACCTCGACGCCTGCGCCGCTGCGGGCGGGCGTGCGCCTGCCGGTGAGGCGCTCACCCCATGGCTGCCCTGGACGCCTCCGGATGCCACGGCAACGGCCACCGGCCGCACCAGCACCAGCGGGCCGTCACCGTGAGCGGCCCGGTGCGCTACCACGGCCGACAGTTCACCGACGCCGACCTTGCCGTCATCCACGCGATCATCACCGACCCCGCCCACCCCACCCGATCAGCGATCGCCCGGGCAGTCTGTGACGCGCTGGACTGGCACCGCCCCGACGGGCGGCGCAAAGACATGGCCGCACGCGTCGCGTTGCTGCGCATGCACCGCGACGGCCTGATCACCCTGCCCCAACCCACCCAGTCCAACGGCAACGGACGCCACGAGAGCCACCTGCCCGCCGACCCCCAGCTCACCCTCGACCTGCACGACACCGTGCCGACCACCCTGGATGCGCTCGGCCCGCTCAAGCTCGCCATCGTCGACACCCCCACAGCCTCCAGGCAGTGGCGCACCCTCATCGCCACCCACCACTACCTGGGCTACAGCCCCTTCGCCGGCGCCCAGCTGCGCTACCTCGCCTCCAGCGCCCATGGCACCATCGCCGCGTTCGGCTTCGCCGCCTCCGCCTGGAAATGCGCGGCCCGCGACAGCCACATCGGCTGGGACCCCCCGACCCGCCAAGCCCGCCTGCACCAAGTCATCGGCAACGCCCGGTTCCTCATCGTCCCCTGGGTGCGCGTACCCAACCTCGCCTCCCACCTCCTCGCCGCAGTCACCCGCCGCCTACCCGCCGACTGGCAGCACACCTACAGCTACCAGCCCGTGCTGCTCGAAACGTTCGTCGAGACCGGCCGGTTCACCGGCGCCAGCTACCGCGCGGCGAACTGGACCCACATCGGCCAAACCAAAGGCCGCGGCAAGCTCGACCGCCACCACCAAAACGCCGTCCCAATCAAAGACGTCTACCTCTACCCCCTACACCGCCACTACCAGCGCATCCTCACCACCCCCGCCGACCAGATCTGAGGGGCCCACCCCCGACTCCCGCCAGCCGACGGCCAACACGGGTTGGCCGAATGTTTACGACGAGTGAAACGAGCAGTGCTCGGGCGTCTCGGAGGTTGCCGCTGCTGACCTGGTTCCATGTGGATGACCGGGTGAATGCGATGCTGCGGGCCGCTGGCATGCTGCGAGTCCGGTAGACGATCGGGGGCGGTGTCGTGTTCCACCAGTCGTAGATCGCGTCAGAGAGTTGCTGGCCGACCGTGAGGAGCGGGTCGCCCATGCCGGGCAGGGGCTGGTCGAGCCGTGCGGTGTTGATCCGGTCGTCCAGGTCGAGGGCATCCAGGTTGACCTGGTGGGTCAGGTGTAGCGCTGGTGGTGGACCGTCGAGTCGGACGAGCTGTAGGTCTGCTGCGCCGGTGGTGATGCTCCTGGCCGGGAAGCGCTCACGTGCTGCGGCGACGGGATCGCTGGCGGCGTAGCGGATCCGGAACCGTCCGGAGGGTGGGTCGAACCGGTGGCGTGGCTGATCGAATCCGGTCCAGTCCCAGCGGCCGGGAGGGTCGGCGTCGATGCGCCACCACGTTCGCCCGGTCGCCGCCGTGCGCAGCCCTGCCGGCCGCTTCGCGGAGAAACGGGTCAGGACTGATCCCCTGCGAGCTGCGCGAGCGCGACCGCGGCGTCGATGCGGCCGTCAGCCAGCAGATCCGCGACGCTGGCATCGTCAGCCTCTGCCCGCGGCGTCGTGGCGATCGCGTCCGCGTCGAGTCCGTCCGAAGCGACCCCGGCCAACGCGGCCAGGACGCGGCGCAACCCCGCCACGGTGTCACCGCGACGATGGTCGAACTGCCAGCTCGGGTGCAGCATCTGGTTGCCGACGCGGATGCCGAGCAGCGTGCCACGGGCACGGCGCCGGTCGACGCCCTTACGGTCTGAGATCGACGTCACCAGCTCGACGACCTGCCCGGTCGTCAGGCTCCGTGCCCGCAGCCGCGCGAGCCGGTCCGCCTGACGCTGCTCGTTGAGGGTGCGGGCGAGTTCGGCGACGTCTTCAGCGGGCGTGGCGGAGGGGTCCACCGCCGGTTCGCTCTCCACCAGGTGCTGGAGCGTCTCGAGCAGAGCAGGATCGGACTCGGCACGTTCTCGGAGGCGGTCGAACACCACGGTCAGCGTCATGGGGCACCTCTTTGTCTACGACGTCTACACTACAGCGTCTACGTCGTCTATGAAGCTCCTATCGTTGTCAAGCCGCGATCTGGGCGATGTCGGGCTCGGTCAGCCAGGTGTGGATGCGGGTCTGCATGTTGGGGTCGCGGGTGATGCCGCGTTCGATGCGTGAGAGCCGCGGGACGGGGATGTCGAACTGCTCGGCGACCAGCCGTTGGGGCAGGCCGGCCTCGGTACGTAGCCGGCGAAGTTCGGCGCCACG
>JBDNIX010000379.1:0-2543 GCA_041688045.1 Nitriliruptoraceae bacterium | reverse complement strand
CGACGACCGAACCTACGGTGCCCTCATGAAGATCTACGTGATCCACGAGAACCGCGACTGGCTTCCGCCGTTCGCGGACGCCCTCGACGCCGCAGGCCTGCCGTGGGAGGAGTGGTACCTCGACGGCGGGATCCTCGACCTGGACGTTGCTCCTCCTGAGGGCGTGTTCTGGTCACGGATGTCGGCGAGCTCCCACACGCGGGACCACGTGCGGTCCAAGGACCACACCCGGTCCGCACTGTCGTGGCTCGAGCCCCACGGACGTCGGGTGGTGAACGGCCGACGGGTGGTCGAGCTTGAGATGAGCAAGGTCGACCAGCACGCCGCCCTGCGCGCCGCAGGCTTCGACGTGCCCCGGACGGTCGCCGTGATCGGCGATCCGGAGCAGGCCCGGACCGCGGCGCGTTCGCTGCCAGTGCCGTTCATCACCAAGGACAACCAGGGGGGCAAGGGCCTCGGCGTCCGTCGCTTCGACAGCCACGGAGCGTTCGAGGACTACCTCGGCAGCGACGAGTTCGTCCTGCCGGTCGACCACACACTGCTGCTCCAGGAGTACGTCGAGCCGGCCGAGCCGTTCATCACCCGGGTCGAGATCGTCGGCGGTGAGTTCCTGTACGCCCTGACGGCCGACACCAGCGGCGGCTTCGAGCTGTGCCCGGCCGACGCGTGCGCGGTCGATGACGAGTTCTGCCCCACCGACGGCGGCGCCTCGTTCCGCCTCCGCGGCGACTTCACGGCGGATGACGCGCGCCCCTGGGTCGACTTCGCCCGTCGCTGGGACATCGAGATCGCCGGGTTCGAGTTCATCGAGACGGCCGACGGCCGGCGCGTCACCTACGACGTCAATACCAACACGAACTACAACCCCGACGTCGAACGTCAGGCGCCGCGTTCGGGGCCGACGGAGATCGCGCATTTCCTGGGCCGGCTCCTCGAGCGTGAGGCAGCGGGACCTGCGGCAGCCTGATCAGGTCGGCGACACCAGCGTCCGAACGACCTCCAGGAGAGCCCGCTGTTCAGAGCCGACCGGCTGTGCGGCGACGGCATCCGAGGGCAGGAAGCGCTGTTCGGGATGGAGCTGCTGTGGAATGGGCGGCGGCGCTCGAGACTTTCGTCGGGGGGCCGGTCATGCCGGGGCACTCACGTGCCGGTGGGGTGGCCGCGAGGACCAGGGCTACCGTCACGGTCCACGACGCGAGACCGAGGGACCACGATGCCCACCCGACCGCTGCTGCTCACCGTGATGGCCCTGGTGGCGTTCACCGCGTCCGGATGCTCCGACGCTGGTGCGAAGGATGAGCCACGAGCCATCGTCCTGGGAGGCATCCCGGACCAGGACGTCCGCGTGCTCGAGGAGCGTTTCGGTGGGATCGCCGAGGGGCTCACCGAGCGGGTCGGTATCCCGTTCGAGTACCGGCCGGCCACCTCCTACGCTGCACTGGTGACAGCGTTCCAGAACGGCGACGTGCTGTTTGGGTGGTTCGGCGGCTTGACCGGGGTCCAGGCCAGACTCGCCGTCCCCGGGGCCGAAGCCGTCGCCCAGCGCCCCATCGACACGGAGTTCCGGTCGGTGTTCATCGTCGGCCGGGACGTCCAGGCCGACACCGTCGCCGACCTTGCCGGGCTGCGCTTCACGTTCGGGAGCGAGAGCTCGACCTCCGGTCACCTGATGCCCCGTCACTACCTGCGCGAGGCGGGGGTCGATCCCGAGGAGGACTTCGACGGCCGTCCCGGCTTCTCCGGATCCCACGACAAGACCTGGAAGCTCGTCGAGGCGGGCAGCTTCGAGGCGGGGGCGCTCAACGCCGCCGTGTGGGAGTCCGCGGTCGAGGAGGGCGAGGTCGATACCACCAGGCTCCGCGTAGTCGCCGGGACACCCCCCTACGTGGACTACCACTGGGTGCTCCACCCCGAGGTTGACGAACGCTACGGGGAGGGGACGTCACAGCGCATCGTAACGGCGCTCCTGGAGATGTCTGCCGAGGACGGCGGCGAGGTGGCCGAAGCCCTGGAGCTGTTCGGGACCGACCGCTTCATCCCGGCGCAGGACGACGACTACGCCGACATCGAGGCGATCGCTCGCGATCTCGGCCTCGTCACGGGCGGCTGAGCTGCGTGGCCGACCGTGCCGACCTCGCGTGCTCCCTCCGGGGGGTCAGCCGGTCCTTCCCCGGCGCGGTGGCGTTGCGGGACGTCGACCTGGACGTCCCCGTCGGCCAGACCGTGGCGCTGGTGGGCCCGAGCGGAGCCGGCAAGACGACCTTGCTGCGGATCCTGGTCGGACTCGTCGCCCCGGATCGGGGAGAGGTCCTCCTCCACGGCCGGCCGCTGGAAGAGGTGCGGCGCGCCGAGCACCGTCCGCCCGTCGTGGGCATGATGCAGCAGTCCTTCGACCTCGTCCCGCAACTGTCGGTCAAGCACAACGTCCAGGCGGGGCTGCTGGGCCGGTGGAACCTCCTTCGCTCGCTGGCAGCGCTCGTGCTCCCCCTTGAGCACCCGACGACCCGGCGGGCGCTCGCTCGGGTTGGCCTTGAGGAGCGCAT
>JBDNIX010000378.1:0-2612 GCA_041688045.1 Nitriliruptoraceae bacterium | reverse complement strand
TGGCTTCGTAGGCGGCGACGAGTTCGGTGAGCCTGCCGGTGATGGCACGGCGCCGGGTCGAGAACGCCTCGATCAGCTCGTCGTCGACCCCGTCGATCTCGCGCAGCCCGTCGGGCCGTGCACGCCAGGAGACGCCGAGCCGGCGGGTCAGCTCTGCTTCGAGCACCCTGTTGTAGATCGCCCCCGCCCCGGTGCGTGCCGAGAGCAGACAGCGGCCATCGAGTGCCCGCCAGCGGCCGTCCTCGACGGTGCGGGCCCGGTTGAGGACCAGACAGTGGGTGTGCAGCTGCATGTCGCCGTCACGGGAGGTCCACTCGTTCATCCGTGCCACGAGCAACCCGTCGGTGTCGAGCACCCGCACGCCGTTGCGTCCCGCACGGACATACCCGGCATGAGCTTCGAGGTAGCCGAGTCCGGCGTCGACCGCGGTGAGGTGTGCTGACCACACCTCACGTTGCACCCGGGCGTCGCCAGCGGCCCACAGCAGCGACACGGACTTGACCGGCGAGAACGTGCAGTCCCACGCGGCGACCGACGCCTTGCCGTGGCCTCGTCGGATCTCGTGGCGGGCCATCCACCGGTCGTACGGATCGGCGATGTCACCGGCTGCGGCGAGCGCCTCGGCACGGGCGGCCGCCGCCTGCTCCTGGGTCCGGAACCGGTGCCCGAGGTACCCGCCACCGGGCCGGGCCCCCTTCGCATACAGCGGAACGAACTGCGCCCGCTCCACCTCGCCGGTCAACCCGAGCGAGGCAGTGCTGCCGCCCCACCAGGCCGACTCGGGCGCCGACGGCAGCGCCGGACCGTCCGTCGAGTGTGCCTGTTCGCGGGTGCGTTCGGGCAGGTAGTAGTCGGCCAGCCCGCGCCGGGTCTGGCCGAGGTAGTAGTCCACCGCGCCCTGCCCGGCGAGCACCTTCTTGACGCTCAACATGCCGGCGTCCGACCCGGCTGGATCTGGTGATGCATCGGTGTGTCCCTGTTGCCGTCCTACAAAGGGACTGTCGATGCGGGCAGGCCTGGTGTGACATCGATGCGCTCACGACACGAATCGGTGCACGATAGTGGGGGCCGTGACGGACGGCCGGAAGGGTCGGTGTGGATCCCCTGACAGGTCGTTGTCCACAAGGGATCGGTCATCGTCTGGGTGCGGGCTGTCGATGCCAGTCATGCTCGACACTCGACGTCGAGGAGGGACCGATGCCAGACGCTGACGGCGGTCACCGACAGCTTGTCGAGCTGCCGCGGCTCGACCGGGCCGAGTTCGACTACTACCTCGGCTGGGCGCACCGTCTCGGCATGGTCGAGCACTGGCCGGTGTTCGAGTGCGAACTGCACGCGGCGGTCACGGTCGCGCTCGGATTGCACGACATCCCGACCGATCTCGATGACGTCCAGGCCTCGTGGGTCGGCGACGTGCACCGGCGGCTGTCCCTACAGCTGCTGGACACGCAGACGGCCTGCGACCCTGCCACGAGATGGGAGGACTTTCTCGAACAGCTGTGGTCCGGCTGCCGGCAGCTGGGCTTCGACCTTCCGGCCGTCGGCGGCGGGATCGTCGCACGCCTCGAACGCGACCCGCCGACCCTCGACGACCATGGCGAGCCCGGGATCCCGCTCCGGCTGTTGCCATGGATCGATCGCGTGCAGTTCCAACGGTCGGTCACCGACACCTACCGGGACCAACGTCCCGACGACTGGCCGTCGTTCCGCGACACGCTATGCCACACCCTGTCCGCAGCCTTCGGGCTGAACGGCTCCTGGGCCAATCGCGGTTCGAGTGGTGAGGTCGCCCGCATCGACGGTCGACAGCAGCATCTGGCGCAACGACTTGACCAGGCCCGCGAACGGTTCGACCCGGCCGCCCACTGGGAGGAGTTCCGCGAGATCGTCTGGGCCGGTCGCAATCCCGGGTCTGCGACCCGCTGAGGTCGTCACATCAGCCATGACCGTCCGGTGGCGGTTGACTCGAATCGGCGGGTCGACGTGGCCTGCGATCGTGCCGGCCAACTCCGAGACCGACCTGAGCAACCGAGCTAGAGCGGCGGTTGTCGCCTGGTTCATCAGTGCGGTCCTTCGGCCAAGGACCGCAGCGCGGGGGCAGCGTGCCCGGGAGGACGGCCACTCCGAAAGCCCCTGATGGAGACTTGGGATAGGCGACGCTACGGATGGCCTTCCGTAGCGTCGTTGGCCTCGGCGGGAACCCAGTCAATTCACGTCTTGGGCGTTCACCCGCCGAGCACTGGACTCCGGGCTGGTGCCATCGATGGGCTCGATCGGTGACTGCTACGACAACGCCGTGATCGAGTCGTTCTGGTCACGGATGCAGGTCGAGCTGCTCGACCGCAAACGCTGGAAGACCCGCATCGATCTCGCGAACGCGATCTTCGAGTACCTCGAGATCTTCCACAACCGTCAGCTCCACTCCGCACTTGGCATGCTCACCCCTATCGAGTTCGAAGCACGCAACGACACCGTGCCGACTTCTGGGAGATCTTCGACATCGACGAGAGGTTCACCCCCGGCGACGAAGCCCTCGGCGAAGCACGCCGTCGTGCACGACAGTTCGAAGCGACCTGGGGCAAGGCCTACCCAGGCGCGGTCGCATGCGTCAC
>JBDNIX010000063.1:0-5578 GCA_041688045.1 Nitriliruptoraceae bacterium | reverse complement strand
TGGTGGCTCTATGGGTTCGCCTTCTACGTGATCGCCGTGATCCACGTCCTGTTGGCTGAGGACCTCACCCGCAGGCCGTGCCCGTGGTGTGCTGAATCCAGCCGGCCCGAAGCGCGGATCTGCCCCCACTGCGGGTGTGACGTCGAGGCCGCTGACGTGCCTGCCAACTCCGTCGACAGTTTCGAGGTACAGCAGCTTCGCGTGGCGCTCGAGGTCCTCGCTGACACGGACGGTGACGTTGCGCGGGCGACTGCCCTACACCCGGACCTGGAGCTCACGCGCTGGATCGGCGAGTTGGTCGAGCGGGCCCTCGTCGACCTGGAATCGTGGGAGCACGTCACCATCACGCAGGCCGGACGCGAATGGCTCGCCACCGACGAGTTCTCGCCGCCGGCCCGCCTGCCCCGGTCGGGGAACTGATCCGTGGTTGCTGACGTCTCACCGGTTGTCGTCACCGGAGGGCTGCATGCGTGGACCGTCACGATTTGTCCAGGGAGCGTTGGTTGTGACCGCGCTGGCGTTGGTGGTGGCGTCGTGTGGGCAGCCGCCGGGCACTGGCACGGAGGATCCGGGCGGATCGGCGGACACCGACACCAGCGGCGCAGACCCGAGCGGCGCAGACCCGAGCGACGCCGACTTCAGCGATGCCGCCATCGCGGTCGATGTCGAGCGAGCACCGGTCGATGTCGAGGGCTCGGCCCAGGTGCAGGAGCTGGTGGCTGGCCTCAACGACGTCGGCTACCGGGTGTTCGGGGTGGCGGCAGACGACACCGACGACGTGGTGCTGTCGCCGCTGTCGATCGGGGTCGCCTTCGGCATGGCGGACGTCGGGGCGAGCGGTGAGACCGCGACCGCCCTCGAGGAGCTGTTCGCCTATCCCGTCGACGTGTGCAGTTGCGTCCGGCATTGGGTGAGAACTTGCGTCGGTAATGTCGGCGTGTTGCGTCTGGCATTGGTCGGGTTACCTCCGACATTCCGACATCTGGTGTAGGTCCCCTCGCCCCCGGATGCTCACCGGCTCCCAGACGCGACTAGGCCTGCCCTCCGACAGCTCTCGCGCGCGGTCCGCCCCGCGCCCTGTCAGCGGCTTCCAGCGCAGGAGCGGACACTGGTCAGGAGGTTCTGGCCGCGAACGCGTCTCCCGTCCCGTTCGTTTACCTGACTGCGCGTAGTGTCCTGGCCCGCACGGCGACCCTGTAGGCGGTCGTCACGTGATCGCGACCGTCAGGCAACCGTCCAGCGGACAACACGTTCGCCAGGTGCCAGCGACCGGTGCGGAAGCTGATGCGGATAGTGGATGTCGGCCAGGTCGGCACCCACAAGCACCTCGACGAGCAGCTCTGCCACCAGGTCGACTGATGGGAGGTTGCCCACCGGCCGAAGCGCGACCGATAGCTCTTCGGCACGCTCGTCCGCTTCGACGTACAGCTCGACGTAGACGCCGACACGGGCGGCGTCATGGACGACGCGGACGTGCTCGGTGCCTGGATGCTCCCGCGCTTGGGTGACGAGCTCCCGGGCGGCGTGCGCGAACTCACCCAGGAACTCCTCATCAGGTTCCGGCTCCGCCGCGAGGAAGTCCTGCGTGGTCGGCATGAGCTCGTGGTCGGCATCGAGCGCAACGACGCGCGGGTAGAAGTCGTCACGTTGGCCGGACCGGACCGGTGGAACCCGCAGGCGAGCAGCCAGACGATGTCGTGGTCACGGTCCCACCAGGTCACCGCGCGGTCCTCGCCGGCGTGGAGGTTGTACACCTTCTTGTAGCTGTGGGGCAGGTGCTTGGTGTACTCCTGACCTTCGGGCGCCTGGCTGCGCATCGTGACGAACGCCACCAGCGGACCGAACTGCGACCCCAACTGCTTATCGACGGTCCCCCGCAGGGTGTCGCCATCAGCGTCGACTTGCTGGCGTGCAGCCGAACTCAGTAGATCGTCACGCAGGTGGTCCAGCAGCGCAGTCGCGTCGATTCCAGCGTGGGTGTCCGGGTCCAAACCCAGATCGCGGAGAGCCTGCCGTGTCGGCAGGAGGCGGGACACTGCGGGTCAGCTTTGCAGTGCCGCTGCGGCACGTTCGGCCCGCTCGTGGCGGTACCGGCGCGCGATGTCACGGCTCTTCTGAGGTGAGGACGCCGCGCGGCGGGCTTCGACCGACGCCTGGAACTCGTCCGAGGTCACCTGAACGAGAAACCCTGCCGCTGTCGGGTCCGCGGCAGCCGTACGCGCCTCCGTTGACACGGAGATCGGGCGGGGACGGGCAAACGGCGTGGTCATGGCGGCCAGAGTAGCTCTCTCCGTGGGCGTTGTCAGTAGCGGACAGAGGCGACCGTCCGGTACCCATCCCCGCCGGCAACCAGGACCCAGAGCTGGGGCCGAGTCGGTGGGCTGTCGCCGAGGTGCCGTGGAGCCTGGTGATGCTGGACCATGCGACCGCGAGAGGGTCGCGAGCTAGACGTCGTCGCCCGCCACGATGACCAATGTCGTCTGATGCAACTTACATTCCGACGTAACTGCACACGACGGCGAGCAGCGGTGGTCCGCGTTCAACACCCTGGAGCAGTCGGTATCCGACGTCGGTGCACCCACGGTGCGGCTGGCCAACCGACAGTTCCCGGACGCCGCGTTCCAGACCGTCGAGGGCTACGACGAACAACTCGGTCGCTGGTTCGGTGCCGGCATCGAACCGCTGCCACTGCGCACGGAACCGGACGCATCCCGCGAGCACATCAACGCCTGGGTCGCCGACCGGACCGAGGACCTCATCACCGATCTACTGCCGCAGGGGTTCCTGGGTCCCGACTCGGTGATGGTGCTCGTCAACGCGCTGTACCTCGAAGCGGACTGGCAGCGGCCATTCGGCAAGTACCCCACTGAGGACGCGGAGTTCACGCGGCGGGACGGCTCGACCGTGACGGTGCCGATGATGCACGAACTGGAGCTGACCGGCCCGGCCGTGGCCACCGACCAGTACGCCGCGACCGAGCTGCCCTACGAGGACGGCGAGTTGTCGATGCTGGTGGTCGTCCCCGCTGACGGGCACTACGACGACGTCGAAGCGCGCCTCGACACCGGACTGGTGGACGAGATCGACGGTCAGGCCACCACCGCCGCGGTCGAGCTCTACCTGCCGCGCTTCGAGAGCGGCACCTCCATCGATCTGCGGGACGCCCTGGAAACGCACCTGGGTATCGACCAGCTGTTCGGCGTGGAGGGGTTCGACGGGATCGCGCCCGGCATCGTCCTGAAGGATGCGGTGCATGCCGCGGACATCGCCGTTGACGAGCAGGGCACCGTGGCGGCCGCCGTCACCGCCCTTGGTTTCGCGGAGAGCGGCCCGCCCGAACCGCAGGTCACCGTCCGTGCTGACCGACCGTTCCTCTATCTCATCCGTCACCAACCCACCGGCGCGGTCCTGTTCGTCGGCCGGGTCATGGACCCTGCGGCCTGAAGGTGTCGTGGGGCCACTGTCCGACCGTGATGTGCCGGCCCCGTTCCCCGTCACACTGCCCGGGTGTCCCGTCGTACTACCCGGGGCGCTCCCGCCACGGACAGGCGTCCGAACCGTGCTCACCCGCCCGCAGACCTCGCCGCAGATCATCGACCGGCAACCAGGCCGTGCCGGCGAACTGGTCCTGCGGGAGAACGACGGCCACCATGAGCTCATCAGCAACGGCGTGTTCCTCATGGACACGCGCGACGGGCGCTCCGAACGGGAGCTGGTGCGTCGAGCCCTCGGTGCCACAGACGGACACGGCGGTCAATCGGCCGGCAAACACGTCCTGATCGCGGGACTGGGTGTCGGATTCTCACTGGTCGAGGCGCTGTCCGCGACCACCCCGGACGGCGACGTCGAGGTGGCACGGGTCGTGGTGCTCGAGTGGGAACCCGCCGTGGTGGCGTGGCACCGCTCGATCCTGGGTCCCCGGACGGGTGGTGCGGTCCACGATCCTCGCGTCCGGTGTCGGATTGAGGACATCGTGGCGTGGTTGCGGCGGCCGGCGACCGACGTGTTCGACGCGGTGTGCCTCGACGTAGACAACGGGCCCGATTGGACCGTCGCCCCGGGGAACGCGTGGCTGTACAGCGACGAGGGACTGGCGGCCCTGCACGACCGGATCGATCCCGGCGGTGCCCTGACGGTGTGGGCGTCCGATCGCAGCGCGGCCTTCGAGCAGCGCCTGGGTCACCGGTTCGGCGCCGTCCGAACGTTCGCCGTCCCTGTCGCTCGAGGGGCGCCGGACATCATCTACCTCGCGCGTCGCTAGCTGGTTGATCGCTCAGGTCGACGGCGAGAATCTTCCACACCGTGGCCGAATGACCTTGTAAGGTTCGCGCGGGCGGCTGTCGATGATGGCCGGGGCACGGCTGAACGGGTCGCGCAAGGGCAGTTTCAGGACGATCCGGGGCGACCTCGTCCCTGGGGAAACGGAATCACGACATGATGCGTCGATGGACGATCGTCGCGCTGGCGTTAGCAGCTCTGCTGCTGGTCGGTTGCGAGATCAACACCAACTACGACCTGAACATCAGCGCCGACGGGTCGTCGATGTTCCAGCTCGAGATCGTGTACGACGAGGAGGCGGCGCAGCTGTTCGGTCCCGCAGATCAGTTCCTCGCCGAGACGGAGACCGAGACGGCGGGCGACATCGAGGGTGTCGAGGTGCTGTCGGCCGAAGCGGACGGCTCGGACCCGGAGAACCAACGCGTCACCCTGGATCTGGGGGTCGCCACGCCGGCGGCACTCAACGAGATGCTCGGTGACTCGCTGGACGGGTCGTACACCAACGAGGGCGGCGAGGTCTACCGCCTGACCCTGCGCCCGGACACCGACGCCACCGGGGACTTCGAGGAGTTGGAGGGCCTGACCGGCGAGGGTACGGAAGGTGAGATCCCGTTCGAGCTCGGGGGTATCGCTGGACAGTTCACGCTCAACCACGCCGGCAGCCAGGTGTCGATGAGCGGGGGCGAGGCCGGTGACGGCAACACCGTCACGTGGGACCCGTTCGGCGAGGAGACGCTCGAGGTCGTGATGGACCTGTCCGGCGAGACGCCGGCCGGTAGCGGTGGTGGCACCGCGCCCGACGACGGCGCCGAAGAAGAGCCGGTCGAAGAGCCCGTGGAGGAACCCGAGGAAGAGCCGGTCGGCGAAGCCCCGGAGGAAGAGGTCGTCGAGGAAGAGGTCGTCGAGGAGGAACCGGTCGAGGACGAGGCCGCGGACGACGCCACGGCAGCCGAGGATGCGGAAGCGACCGAAGCAGCGGCAGCGGCCGACGAGGGCGAGGGCGGGCTGTCGACCTTGATGATCGCCGCGATCGCCGGCGGGGTGTTGCTGGCCATCCTCATCGCCATCATCGTGGCGCGGAGCATGCGCAAGAAGCGTGGCACTCCGGCCGCGGGGACGCCGGCCTACGCCGGTGCCGCCGCAGCACCGGGAGCAGCGCCCGGTGGCTACGCATCGCCACCCCCGGCTGCAGGGCCGCCTCCTGCTGCAGGACCGCCGTCGGCACCGCCCCCGCCCGCGCCGGCACCACCGGCGGCCCCTCCGGCTTCGGCCCCTCCGGCTTCGGCCGCCCCCGCCCCGC
>JBDNIX010000377.1:0-16221 GCA_041688045.1 Nitriliruptoraceae bacterium | reverse complement strand
CGATCGTCCGCGTCGCAAGTCGGCTCGCAAGGCCGCCAGCGTCGCCAAGAAGGTCACCGGCGTCGGTTCCAAGCAGGCTGCACCCGCAGCCGCTGCCGAATCCGCGCCTGCCGACAAGCCGGCGGATGTGGCTCGGGACACGTCCAACACCGGTGCGCCGGAGCCGACCTCCGTAGTCGAGACGGGCGGCACCGCCAAGACCACCGACGCGCCGTCGACGACCGAAGCGGCACCGCCTCAGTCCGGTGCGATGTCCGCCGATCAGGTCGCCGACGAATCGGTCGTGACCGAGGCCCCGGCCGAGGAGGAAGCCCCGGTCGACACCGCGTCGACCGAATCCGCTGCCGCCGAGGCCACCGACGCCGACGCCCCACCCGAGGACCCGAAGGAGGGTGAGGCCTGATGCTCGCCCCCAAACGCGTCAAGCACCGCAAGCAGCACCGCCCACGTCCCCTGAAGGGCCTGTCCAAGGGCCACACCCAGGTCTACGTCGGTGACTACGGCCTGATGGCGACCTCACCCGGGTGGATCACCGCCCGGCAGATCGAGTCGGCCCGTGTGACCATCACTCGTGCCATCAAGCGTGGCGGAAAGGTCCGGATCACCATCTTCCCGGACCGGTCCATCACCAAGAAGCCCCTCGAGACCCGCATGGGTTCCGGAAAGGGCTCGCCCGAACACTGGGTCGCCGCGGTCAAGCCGGGGCGGATCATGTTCGAGCTGTCCGGGGTCGACGAAGGGCTGGCTCGTGAGGCGATGCGCAAGGCCTCGCACAAGCTCCCCGTCAAGACCAAGTTCGTGATGCGCGAGGAGGGCGGCGAATGAGCGGCGCAGTTGGCCCCACGCGGGCAGTTGAGGGGCCGAAGGCGGCCTCGGAGGAGCAGACATGATGACCGCGACCGAGCTGCGTGAGCTCCCCGACGACGAGCTGCGCCAGAAGTATTCGGAAGGCAAGGAGGAGCTGTTCAACCTCCGCTTCCAAATCGTCACCGGCCAACTGGACGACCCCCGCCGGATCAAGCAGGTCAAGCGCGAGATCGCTCGCGTCCTGACCGTGATGCGTGAGCGCGAGATCGCTGCCGCGCGTGAGATCGAGGTAGACGGATGAGCGAGACCACCGAGCAGCGCAAGACGCGCAAGGAACGCCAGGGCGTCGTCGTGTCCGACAAGCAGGACAAGACCGTCATCGTGCGCGTCGAGCGGCGCACCACCCACCCGCTGTACGCCAAGACCATCACGGTCAGCAAGAAGTACCACGTGCACGACCCCAACAATGACGCCGGGCTCGGTGACGAGGTGCGGATCGCAGAGACGCGGCCCATCTCCAAGCTGAAGCATTGGCGCCTTGCCGAAATCGTCAAGCGCGCCAAATAGCCCGCCTGTCGCCACGGGTCTCACCGAGAGACCGATAGAGAGAGACAACGATGATCCAGACCGAATCGCGGCTCAAAGTCGCGGACAACTCGGGCGCTCGCGAGGTGCTGTGCATCCGTGTGCTCGGCGGGTCCGGTCGCCGCTACGCGTCCGTTGGTGACGTGTTCGTCGGCACGGTCAAGAACGCCATCCCGCGGTCCAACGTCAAGAAGGGCGAGGTCGTGCGGTGCGTTGTCGTGCGCACGTCCAAGGAGCGCCGTCGTCCTGATGGCTCGTACGTGCGCTTCGACGACAACGCCTGCGTCATCGTCCACCCGGACGGCCGTCCCCGTGGCACCCGCATCTTCGGTCCCGTGGCTCGTGAGCTGCGCGACAGCAAGTTCATGCGGATCATCTCGCTCGCACCGGAGGTGCTCTAGATGTATCGCATCCGCAAGGACGACCAGGTCAAGGTGATCGCCGGCAAGGACGCCGGGCGGTCCGGCCGCGTCGTCAAACTGTTCCTCGACCGCGAGAAAGCGCTGATCGAGGGCGTCAACTACGTCAAGAAGCACGAGCGCATCGAACAGACCGGCGGCGGCCAGGGCGGCGGGATCATCGAAACCGAAGCCCCGGTCCATCTGTCCAACCTGATGCCGATCTGCCCCTCGTGCGGGGATGCCACCCGGGTCGGGTATGTCTACGAGAGCGAGGGCGACCGCCGCAGCAAGGTCCGTGCTTGCAAGAAGTGTGACGGAACCTTCTAGAGAACACGCCGTACCGACCGGCCCCAGCGTGTCGGTTACCGAGGAGAACCACCCCATGAGTACGTCAACCACCGAGATGCCGCGCTTGAAGCAGCGGTATCGCGACGAGATCGCCCCGCGTCTCAAGGACGAGCTGTCGCTGAATGCGATGGAGGTCCCCGCGCTCGAGAAGATCGTGGTCAACATCGGCCTCGGCGAGGCGGTTGGTGACGCCAAGGCGCTCGAGGGCGCCATGCGTGACCTGGGCACCATCACGGGGCAGAAGCCCCGCGTGAACCGTGCGCGGAAGTCGATCGCCGGCTTCAAGCTACGCGAGGGCATGCCGATCGGTGTCAAGGTGACCCTGCGTGGTGACCGGATGTGGGAGTTCTTCGACCGCGTCCTGTCGGTGGCGATCCCGCGTATTCGCGACTTCCGCGGCCTGAAGGCGACCGCCTTCGACGGCCGTGGCAACTACACCTTCGGCCTCGTGGAGCAGCTGGTCTTCCCCGAGATCGACTACGACTCGATCGACGCCGTGCGGGGGATGGACATCACCATCGTCACGACCGCCGTCGAGGACGACCACGCCCGCGCGCTCCTGGACGCCTACGGCTTTCCGTTTGTGCGCCCCGGCCAGCAGGACTGACACCACCGACGTTTCAAGCAAACCACGACCGGTCCCATGGACCAACGTTTCCTCCCGAAGTGAGGCAGGAACGCGGCCGCCGACGACGAGGCGGCCGATGGAGGGTTGAGAGAACATGGCGAAGAAGTCAAAGATCGCCCAGGTCAAGCGTGGCGCGAAGCACGGGGTGCAGAACTACACCCGGTGCGAGCGCTGCGGCCGTCCGCGCGCCGTCTACCAGCGCTTCAAGCTGTGCCGGGTGTGCTTCCGCGAGATGGCCCACAACGGTGAACTGCCGGGGGTCCGCAAGGCCAGTTGGTAGGCGACACCCGTCGCCTCCCGCATGTGGTGCTGATCCCCGATCCGCCGCGCCAACGAAACGTCGGGAAGTGCGAGGCCAAGTCCTCGTAACCCCAAGGAGAATCAAGCCATGACCATGACCGACCCCGTTGCCGACATGCTCACACGTGTCCGCAATGCCTCGCTCGCCTACCACGACGACGCCTCCATGCCGTCCTCGAAGATCAAGCTGAACGTCGCCAGGATCCTCGAGGAAGAGGGCTACATCAAGGGCTTCTCCGTCGAGGAGACGCAGCCGCAGGCGACCCTGACCATCCGTATGAAGTACGGCCCCAACCGTGAGCGCGTCATCACGGGCCTCCGGCGCATCTCGAAGCCGGGCCTGCGCGTCTACGTCAAGCGCGACGAGATCCCTCGGGTCCTCGGCGGCCTGGGGGTCGCGATCCTGTCCACCAACGCCGGACTTATGACCGACCGCACGGCTCGCAAAGAGCGCCGCGGCGGCGAGGTCGTCGCCTACGTCTGGTAGGCAGGAGAGGAGTTCGTTATGTCCCGCATCGGCAAACTGCCCATCCCCGTACCCGCGGGTGTGGATGTCGCCATCGATGGTCTGGCCGTGACGGTCAACGGCCCAAAGGGCGAGTTGTCACGCGTCATGCCCGAAGGCGTCACGCTGAGCATCGACGAAGACGGCGACGTGATCGTGGAGCGCACCGGCGACTCCCGCACGGAGCGTTCACGTCACGGTCTGGTCCGCTCCCTGATCTTCAACATGGTCACCGGGGTGACCGACGGCTACTCCAAGGCCCTGGAACTGGTCGGGGTCGGCTATCGCGCGGCGCCGAAGGGATCGGACGTGGAGTTGCAGGTCGGCTTCTCGCACCCGGTCGTGATCGAGGCCCCCGACGGCATCAGCTTGGACATCCCGCAGGCGACGCGGATCGTGGTCAACGGCATCGACAAGGTGCTCGTCGGACAGGTCGCCGCCAACATCCGCAAGGTCCGTCCTCCCGAGCCCTACAAGGGCAAGGGCATCAAGTACGAAGGCGAGCACGTTCGCCGCAAGGCCGGGAAAGCCGCCGGCCGGTGACCACCACCCACCAGCGGTGCCGTGCCTGACGCGGTGCCGCCGCCCCACCCGACCCGGGTGTGGGCTCGTAGCCGCCCCGCGACGATCCCGTCGCCACCGACGAGGGCGAGCGCACGAGGAGAGATAGCATGGATGCCAGCAAGAAGCGCATCGCGCGCCGCTCGCGCCACCTTCGGGTGCGCAAGCAGGTTCGTGGCACCGCGGCGAAACCTCGCCTGTCGGTCTACCGCAGCAACGACCACATCTACGCCCAGCTGATCGATGACGTCACCGGGCACACGCTCGCTGCGGCTTCGTCCCGTGAGGACGACGTCGCCAAGGGCGACGACGGCAAGGTCGGTGTCGCCAAGCAGGTCGGCGAACTGATCGGTGAACGCGCCAAAGCGGCCGATATCACCACCTGCGTGTTCGACCGTGGCGGCAACCGCTACGCCGGCCGTGTGGCCTCCCTCGCCGAGGGAGCCCGGTCCGCAGGTCTCGACTTCTAACGACGTCATCCACGCTTGAGCGAGGAGTTTCATCATGGCAGCAAACAACCGTGGAGGCGGCGGTCCAGGACGCGGACAGGGCGGCGGTCGCGGTGGTCGTGGTCAGCAGGACCGCGAGCAGTACGACGAGAAGGTCGTCGCGATCAACCGCGTGAGCAAGGTGGTCAAAGGTGGCCGCCGGTTCCAGTTCACCGCACTGGTCGTGGTCGGCGACGGCAAGGGCATGGTCGGTATCGGCCACGGCAAGGCCAAGGAGGTCCAGTCGGCCATCCAGAAGGGCGTCGAGGAAGCGAAGAAGAACTTCTTCAAGGTCCCGATGGTCGGTTCGACGATCGTGCACCCCGTCGTGGGGCGCGCGGGCGCCGGCAGGGTCATGCTCAAGCCGGCAGCTCCCGGTACCGGGGTCATCGCCGGTGGTCCGGTCCGTGCGGTCATCGAGGCCGCAGGCATCCACGACCTCCTGGCCAAGTCGCTCGGCACCGCCAACCCGATCAACGTCGTGCGCGCCACCGTCCAGGGCTTGAAGAGCCAGCGGTCGGCGCACGAGATCGCGGCCCTGCGTGACAAGGCCGTCGAGGACGTGGCCCCCAAGAAGATGCTCGAGACGATGCGCGGGAGTGGGAACTGATGGCCGCCGAAGCCCAGCTGCAGATCACTCAGGTCCGTTCGCTCATCGGCCGGACCCAGGACCAGCGCAACACGGTCCGCTCGCTCGGCCTGAAGCGGATCCGTCACACCGTGACCCAGCCCGACCGCCCCGAGATCCGTGGGATGCTCAACAAGGTCCCGCACCTCGTCGAGTGGCAGGTCCTGGCCGCCACCACAAAGGCTGACTCATGACCACCAAGCTCCATCACCTCAAGCCCGCCGAGGGTGCGAAGACCGACAAGAAGCGCGTCGCCCGTGGTGACCGTGGACGTGGCGGCAAGACCGCCGGCCGTGGGACCAAGGGGACGGGCGCCCGCGGCACCGTGCCCGTAGGGTTCGAAGGTGGCCAGCTGCCGATGATCCGTCGGCAGCCCAAGCGGCCCGGTTTCACCAATCCCAACAAGGTCGTGTTCGCGGTCATCAACGTGGGGCGTCTGGATGACGCGTTCGAGGCCGGCGACGAGGTCACGCCTGAAACGCTGGTCGCCAAGGGCATGGTCAAGAAGAAGCGCCCGGTCAAGCTGCTCGGGCATGGTGAGATCACCAAGGCCCTGACCGTCAGCGTGGACGCGATCACCGGGACAGCCGAGGACAAGGTCACGGCCGCCGGCGGAACTGTCGTCTGAACCTGATCGACAGGTAGCATCGATGGGCCGACGGTGGGATGCCGTGGGCCCGGCACACCGAGGATTCCATGCTCCGAGCGTTCGTCAACGCCTTCAAGATCCCTGACCTGCGGCGCAAGTTGCTGTTCACGTTGGCGATCATCGCGGCGTATCGCATCGGCGGGTGGATACCGATTCCCGGGGTCGAGGTCGACATCCTGCGTGAAGCCATCGGTGGAGGCGCGGCCGGCAACATCGTCGGCATCATCAACGTCTTCGCCGGTGGAGCCCTGCAGCAGATGGCGGTCTTCGCGCTCGGAATCATGCCCTACATCACCGCCAGCATCATCATGCAGTTGCTGGCCGTCGTGATCCCGAAGCTGGAGGAACTCCAACGCGAGGGCGAGCAGGGGCGCAAGCAGATCACCCAGTACACGCGCTATGGCACCGTGGCGCTGGCACTCCTGCAGTCCACGGCGCTGGTGACCCTGGCCCGCAACGGCACGGCGTTCGCGACCAACGTCATGCCGGGCGCCGGCGTGGGGATCATCCTGCTGGCCATCATCACCTTGACCGCCGGCACCACCATCATCATGTGGCTCGGCGAACTGATCACGGCCCACGGCGTCGGCAACGGCATGTCGCTGCTGATCTACGTGTCGATCATCAGCCAGTTCCCATCGCAACTCAGCATCGTACGTACCTCCAACGGCTGGGGGTGGGTCGCCGGTGTGCTGATCATGGGGCTGTTCCTGACCGTGGCCGTGGTCTTCATGGAGATGGGACAGCGCCGGATCCCGGTCCAGTACGCCCGCCGTCAGGTGGGCCGCAAGAGCTACGGCGGACAGTCGACCTACATCCCGTTGAAGGTCAACCAGTCAGGCGTGATCCCGGTCATCTTCGCGTCCTCGCTGATCTACCTGCCGGGACTGGCGGCGCAGATCTCCGGCAGCCAGGCGTTCGTCAACTTCAATGAGCGCTACCTCGCGGATGCCGGCAGTTGGGTGTTCATCCTGGTCTTTGCCGCACTCACGATCTTCTTCGCCTACTTCTACAGCGCGATCACGTTCAACCCGATCCAGGTCGCGGACAACATGAAGCGCTACGGCGGGTTCATCCCGGGCATCCGGCCCGGGCGCCAGACCGCCGAGTACCTCGACCGGGTCCTGACACGCATCACCCTGCCGGGATCGTTGTACCTCGCCGCTGTGGCAATCCTGCCGTTCGTCCTGCTGGCGGTCGGCAACATCCAGGCCTTCCCCCTCGGTGGGGTGAGTCTGCTGATCATGGTCGGTGTGGCGCTGCAGACCATGCAACAAATCGAGAGTCAGCTGATGCAGCGCAACTATGAGGGTTTCCTGCGCTAACGGCCGGGGTCGATGCCGGCAGCGACAGCCGCATCAACTACCTTCCCGCAGGGAACGAGCGGCTCGGGGCCCTCCCGGACCGGTTCACGGCGAAGGGCAGTCACGTGCGGATCATCCTGCTGGGCCCGCCAGGTGCAGGCAAGGGCACGCAAGCCGTTCACATCGCGGAGTCGGCCGACATCCCGCACATCTCCACTGGCGACATTCTGCGCGCCAACGTCAAGGCGGGTACGCCGCTGGGCGCGGAGGCCAAGCGCTACATGGATGCCGGTGAACTGGTACCCGACGACGTCATCGTCGGCATGGTGGGCGACCGCCTGGACGAGGCCGACGCGAAGACCGGGTTCCTGTTCGACGGATTTCCGCGCACCATGCCGCAGGCCGAGGCGTTGGAGGCGCTGCTGATCGAGCGGGGCACACCCCTGGACGTCGTCCTGCGCCTGGCCGTGCCAGAAGCCGAGGTCATCCGGCGGCTGACGGGGCGGCGGACCTGCTCGCAGTGCGCCCGGATCTTCCACACCTCGTTCGACCCCCCGAAGGTCGAAGGTGTGTGCGACGACTGTGGCGGCACGCTGACGCAACGCGATGACGATACGGAAGACGTGGCGCTGAACCGGTTGGACGTCTACCGCTCGCAGACCGAACCCCTCGAGAACTTCTACTGGGAACGCGGCCTGCTGCGGGACGTCGAAGCCGTCGGGACCGTCGACGAGGTCCAGGCACGCATCCAGACGATCCTGCAGGAGTACGGGCAGGCCGGCTGACCGCCCCGCGATGATCATCAACAAGACCCCCGGCGAGATCGAACGGATGGCGCGGGCGGGCGCCGTGGTTGCCAGGGCCCTTGAGGACGTGATCGCCGCGGTGCGGCCCGGTGTGACGACATTGGACCTCGACCGCATCGCCGAGAAGGTCATCACCGATGCCGGCGCCGTCCCCTCGTTCACGGGCTACCGCGGGTTCCCGGCCACCCTGTGTACCTCGACGAACCAGCAGATCGTGCACGGGATTCCGTCCGCCGACGTCGTGTTCGACGAGGGCGAGGTGATCTCCATCGATTGCGGCGCGATCGTCGAGGACTTCCACGGAGGCTCGGCCGTCACGCTGATCGTCGGGGGAGAACAGACCGCAACAGCGGACGTTCGCCAGCTGGTGACGCGGACGCGCAATGCCCTGTGGCAGGGCCTCGGGCAGGTGCAGCGCGGCAACCGATTGGGAGGCATCGGTGCCGCCGTGAAGGCCGTCGCTGATGCGCACGGCTACGGCGTGGTACGCGAGTACGTCGGTCACGGCATCGGCCGCGCACTGCACGAGGATCCGTCGGTCCCCAACGACGGGAGCGCTGGGCGGGGGCTCGAGATCACCGACGGGTTGGTGATCGCCGTCGAGCCGATGTTCAACCTCGGGACCGCCGCGACAGTCGTGCTGGACGACGGCTGGACGGTCGAGACCGTCGACGGGGCATGGTCGGCGCACTGGGAGCACACCGTGGCGGTGCCGCCGGACGGCCCGTGGATCCTGACCGCCCGGTCGGACGAGCCGTCCCACCTGTCGGAAGGTGCCGTTGCCTCCTGGTGAGGGTGGTGAGGGGCTCGCCGGCAGGCGCCCGAGCGCCCGCGGGTTGCCGTACACGGGGGGATGTGGCTATCCTTCACGCAACGCCCTGCCGCGTGGCAGGGCTTCGTCGCGCCGGACGCCGGCTGCGGGCCGCTTCGTGGCTACGCCGACCGGGCGTTGTGCGAGTGTCCTGTACACGCTGCGCAGGTGCGACGTCGTCCAACGCCTCCCTCGGATACCTCGATGGTGCTGTGCGTTCGGACGTCACCGGAAGCGACCCGGAGCGAGTGTGAGCGAGAAAGAAGAAGCGATCCAGGTGGAGGGCGTCGTCACTGAGGCGCTGCCCAACACCCAGTTCCGTGTGGAGCTGGAGAACGGGCACAACGTGCTCGCTCACATCAGCGGCAAGATGCGGATGCACTACATCCGGATCCTGCCGGGCGACAAGGTCGTGGTGGAGTTGTCTCCCTACGACCTGTCCCGAGGCCGGATCACCTACCGGTACAAGTAGGACGCCCGACATGACAACGTCTTGCGATCCGGCTGCGGCCGGCTCGAAGACCACATCCGACGCACGGTCCCTGCTCGACTGACGGACCCTGACGTCGATCAGGCCGGCCGACACCGACCTCCCCGCGTATCGCACACGACCGGCAGCACGCAGGCCACACGTCGGGAGCACAGGTGAAGACCACGCCCCGCCACCCGGTGAGGCGTGAGGCCCTGGGACGGGGCCGTCGGCCCCGTTCCGCGACGACCACCCGGGTCGTCGACACGCCATGGCGAGCGCCAGGCTCGCTACGCCCGACAGCAACGGTCACCGGACCAGATCCGGGGGTCGGCAGCCGCCGGGCGACTCACGAACAACGAGGTCACCATGAAGGTGCATCCTTCGATCAAGAAGATGTGCGACAAGTGCAAGATCATCCGCCGCGGAGGTCGCGTGCGCGTGATCTGTGAGAACCCGCGCCACAAACAGGTCCAGGGTTAACGGGAGGTCGATGAACTATGGCCAGAATCGCAGGCGTCGACATCCCGCGCGAGAAGCGGGTTGTCATCGCACTCACCTACATCTACGGCGTCGGTCGGACGCGGGCGGAACAGACGCTCGCGGCTGCTGAGGTCGATCCGAACACGCGCGTGCGTGACCTCTCCGACGACGAGGTCGTGCGGCTGCGCCAGCACATCGACAACACCTACCGCATCGAGGGTGACCTCCGGCGCGAGGTGGCCAACAACATCAAGCGCAAGATCGAGATCGGCTCGTACCAGGGTGTCCGTCACCGTCTGGGCCTGCCGGTTCGTGGTCAGCGCACCCACACCAACGCCCGCACCCGCAAGGGACCGAAGCGCGCGGTGGGTGGTATCCGCAAGCCGACGCGCAAGGGCTAGAGCCCATCACGCGACATCGCACCGCTGATCGGCTCCGGCCGACGGGTGACGATCTTGAGGACGAAACGAGCTGACCATGGCACAGAAGAAGCAACGGAGCCGCAAGCGCGAGCGCAAGAACGTGATGCACGCGCAGGCCCACATCAAGTCCACGTTCAACAACACCACCATCACCTTCACGGACCTGCAGGGCAACGTGATCGCATGGTCGACCGGCGGCAACGCGGGCTTCAAGGGCTCGCGCAAGTCGACGCCGTTCGCCGCGCAGGTCGCCGCCGAGCAGGCCACGAAGACGGCCATCGAGAACGGTGTCCGCAAGGTCGACGTGTTGTGCAAGGGACCCGGCGCAGGCCGGGAGACCGCTATCCGCACCCTCGCTGCTGCAGGGATCGAGGTGCTGTCCATCCGTGACATCACCCCGGTGCCGCACAACGGGTGCCGGCCGCCGAAGCGCCGCCGGACCTGATCAGCGAGGAGGAGCGCCCCGATAGGTGGGCGTTCCCATGGCATCCCTCGCGGGGTGACCGAGGAAGGAACCACGTATGGCTCGCTACACCGGCCCTATGACGAAGAAGTCACGCCGCCTGGGTGTCGACCTCAAGGGCAACGACAAGAACTTCGCGAAGCGGCCCTATCCGCCGGGCGATCACGGCCGCGGCCGGATCAAGGAATCCGAGTACCTGCTCCAGCTGCGCGAAAAGCAGAAGGCGCGGTACTACTACGGCGTGCTGGAGAAGCAGTTCCGCAAGTACTACGAAGAGGCCAACCGCAAGAAGGAGGGCCTCACCGGTGAGAACCTGCTGATCCTGCTCGAGTTGCGGCTGGACAATGTGCTCTACCGCGCCGGCTGGGGACGTACCCGGGCGGAGTCGCGCCAGATGGCCAGCCACCGCCACGTCACCGTGAACGGTCGCTCGACCAATGTGCCGTCGTATCGGGTCAAGCCCGGCGACGAGGTGGAGATCCGGCCGAAGTCGCGCGAGTCGCAGGCCGTCATCGGTTCGTTGGAGGTCTTCGGATCCCGCGACGTGCCGGGGTGGGTGCAGTCCGACGCCAGCGCCTTCAAGATCACCGTCATCGATCATCCGGTCCGGTCGCAGATCGATGCGCCCGTCACCGAGCAGATGATCGTCGAGCTCTACTCGAAGTAGCACCTGAACCACCACACGCCGCCGGCGCCCGCCGGCGGCCCGCGTGCCGACCCGGGACATCGGGGCGCGGAGATGTGAGCGTGCCGCCGATGGCCCCGGGATCGAGGGCGGCGCGCGGCGGGGGGACGTCCCCGCCGAACCCTTCAAGGAGTACCCGATGTCCGATTTCGGTTTCTACGATGAAGACGGTGTGATCAGCCTGACGGAGGCGTCGGCCGGATCGCCGTTCATCGCCTATCGCCCGCGTCTGACCGAAGAGGTCAACGAAGAGGGGCTGCGGTCGCGGTTCCGCATCGAGCCGCTCGAGCCGGGCTTCGGCTACACGATCGGCAACTCGCTGCGGCGCACGCTGCTGTCGTCGGTTCCCGGCGCCGCGGTCACGCGGATTCGCTTCACCTCGGCACAGGCCGCAGGCCCCGACGGCGGGTCGGTGCTGCACGAATTCTCGGCCATCGAAGGCGTCAAGGAGGATGTCACCGACATCATCCTGAACATCAAGGACCTGATCGTGCGGTCGGACTCCGAAGAGCCGGTCGAGATCTTCCTGGGTGGTGACGGTCCCGGTGTTCTGACCGCGGAGAACATCTTCGCCCCGTCGCAGGTGGAGGTCGTCAACGAGGACCTGCACATCGCGACCCTGAATGCCAACGGCCACCTCGAGATGTACCTGACGGTCGAGCGGGGTCGCGGTTACCGCACCTCCGACGTCAACAAGCGCTCCGGGGACCCGATCGGGGTCATCGCGATCGACTCGGTCTACAGCCCGGTCCACCGTGTTGCGTACAAGGTCGAGCCGACCCGCGTCGAGCAGATGACCAACTACGACGAGCTCATCCTCGACATCGAAACCGATGGCTCGGTCACCCCGGCTCAGGCGTTGTCCTCGTCCGGCGAGACCCTGACGGCACTGTTCGAGCAGTTCGCCGGCTTCGAGGAGTCCGGCCCCGGTGGCATCGTCGTCTCGCCCGAAGAAGCTCTGGCGTCGATCGGTGACCCGGTCGGGGACATGCCGATCGAAGACCTCGACCTGTCGGTGCGGTCGTACAACTGCCTCAAGCGTGAGGGTGTGCAGACCGTGGGAGAACTGCGGGACAAGACCGAGCAGGAACTCCTGGAGATCCGCAACTTCGGCTCGAAGTCGGTGGACGAGGTCCGGGACAAGCTCGTGGAACTCGGCGTCGCCCTCAAGGAGTGATGTTGCCCGCGGGTGGCGCGACGACGCGCCTCCGCCAGAAGTTTTCGAATGCGTGGAGACACGCTGAGGTTTGTTGAGGAGAGACAGATGCCGACCCCCAAGCGCGGATCACGGCTCGGAGGTGGCCCGAGCCACCAGAAGCAGATCCTGGCGAACCTCGCCAGCGACCTGTTCCGGCACGGCCGCATCAAGACCACCCAAGCCAAGGGCCGGCTGTTGCGTCCCTACGCGGAGAAGCTGATCACCAAGGGCAAGCAGGGCGACCTGCACGCCCGTCGTCAGGTGCTGTCCAAGCTCCACGACCGTGACGTGGTCGCCTACCTGTTCGACGACGTGGCGCCGCGGTTCGCGGACCGCAATGGTGGCTACACCCGCATGCTGAAGCTCGGCCCCCGCAAGGGCGACAACGCACCCATGGTGCTCGTCGAGCTGACCGAGCTGGGCGACAGCGTCGGGGAAGAGGTCATCGAGGATGCCAAGGTGGGCCGTTCACGCGGGCTGTTCGGTCGTCGTCGCCGCACGACGGTGGAGCCGGCGGGTACCGGAACAGCGCTGTTGGACGACCTCGATGTCGACGAAGACGAGAACGACGAGCCCACCGACGAGGACGTGGCGGCTGCTGTCGCCCAGGTCACCGGCGCAACTGCCGCAGCCGACAGCCCGGACAGCCCGGACAGCCCGGACAGCCCGGACAGCCCGTCGTCCGAAGACAGCCCGTCGTCGCCGTCATCCCCCTCGTCGGTCGAGTCGGCGGACGAGTCGGACGACGTTGACGACGAGGGCGCCGAGGACACCGACGCGGATACGTCCAAGGACGCCTGAGCCACCGACGTGGGTTCGCTCATCAGGCTACGGATCGACCTGGCCTACGACGGCGGTCCGTTCGCCGGATTCGCCAGCCAACGGGACCAGATCACCGTGCAGGGCACCCTCGAGGGTGCCCTGTTGCGGTTGCTGGGCCAGGACGTCGAGGTGACCTGCGCCGGCCGCACCGACCGTGGTGTGCACGCAGTGGCCCAGGTGGTCCACCTCGATGTGGACGCCTCGGCGAGCCACGCGGCCGGTGCCGTCCGAAACCTGGAGGCCATGCGGCGCCGGCTGGACCGCGAGGTCGGTCCGGCCATCACCATCTGGGCCGTCCGGTCGGTCACCCGTGAGTTCCACGCACGGTTTTCTGCCGTGGGGCGGCAGTACCGGTACCGGCTGGTGGATCTGCCGCTGGCCGACCCGATCCGGCGGCACGACCGATGGATCGTCGGTGCGCAACTGTCGGTCCCGGCGATGCGGCAGGGCGCGCGCTGGCTGCTCGGGGAGCACGACTTCGCGACCTTCTGCCGGAAGCGCCAGGACCGCACCACCATGCGGCGCATCGACGAGATCGCGATCACTCGACCGTCGCCGGGGCGGATCGATCTGCGCTTCGCCGGCAAGGCCTTCTGTCACCAACAGGTGCGCGCCATGGTGGGGTGCCTGGTCGAGGTCGGGCAGGGTCTGCACGAACCGGCATGGATCGGCGAGTTGCTCGCAGCACAGGACCGCGCGTTGGCCGCCCGGGTGTCCCCCCCGCAGGGGCTGACCCTGGAGCGGGTTCGGTTCGGGGGTCGCTGGCCGGCGGCGCCACCACCCGTCGGGCGCTGCTCGTGATTCTTCTCCCGCAGCCCGGCGCAGCCGGGTTCCGGTTGACCGTTCCGTCGGAGTCGCGGTACGCTTTCGACTCGCGGTCCCGTGTGGGCCGCGCGTTCCGTGTCCGGGCCCCTCGCCGTTTCGCATGCTCGTCGCGTTGCGCGTGGCATGCACTTCACCGGCTCGCACCGTACGGCACCTCGCCGACGCGGATCCGTTCGGCACGCCGCCGACGGATCGGACCGCCACCCATCTCCAGGTTTCTCGAGGATCGACAGATGCGCACCTACACGCCCCGAGCCAAAGACATCACGCGCGACTGGTACGTCATCGATGCCGATGGCCAGACCCTCGGCCGCCTGGCGACCCGCGTCGCGACCGTGTTGCGTGGCAAGCACAAGCCGACCTTCACGCCCCACATGGACATGGGCGATTTCGTCGTGGTCATCAACGCGGACAAGATCGTGCTGACCGGTGGCAAGGTCGACCAGAAGCTCTACCACTCCCACTCGGGCTTCCCGGGTGGCATCAAGTCCGTGCCGTTCGCCGCGATGCTCACCAAGCAACCGGTGAAGGTCGTGGAGCGGGCGATCCACGGCATGCTGCCGAAGACCAAGCTGGGCAACTCGATGTCCACCAAGCTGAAGGTCTACCCCGGTGCGGATCACCCCCACGCGGCGCAGCAGCCGGCACCCTTCCCCGACCACGTCTGAGCGACCACTCCCGACGGCGAAACCCGGGGCCAGAGCAACCCGACATCGCCGGACGAGCACCAGCAGCGAGGAACACCACGATGGCAGAGACGATCTACACCGGCCGGCGCAAGTCGGCAGTCGCCCGCGCGCGGGTCAAGAAGGGCTCGGGGCAGTTCACCCTGAACGACCGGCCCCTCGAGGACTACTTCCGCACGGAAAAGCTGCGTCACCACGTGATGGAGCCGTTCGAGGCACTCGAGCAGTCCGGGCAGTGGGACGTTGCCGCACGCATCCACGGCGGCGGGACCACCGGACAGGCGGGCGCCCTGCGTCTGGCCATCGCCCGTGCGCTGGCGGAGTACGACCCCGACTGGCGTGATCCACTCAAGAAGGCCGGTCTGCTGACCCGTGACGCCCGGAAGGTCGAGCGCAAGAAGTACGGCCTCAAGAAGGCTCGTCGCGCACCCCAGTTCAGCAAGCGCTGATCTTTCGTTTGGCGATATTTCAACGACATGTTGGTCCGACGCCCCGCCCTCTGCGAGTGTTCGGCAAATGGGTGTAGACGCCGTTGGGCAAACGGCAAACCTGAGCAAGGCCGGTCTTCGGGCCGGCCTTGCTTGCCATCGAGGAGATCGTGGTATGCCCCTCGCGTCTGTGTTCGAGCAGCGCGCCGCAGGGACGATGGTCGTGTCGCTGTCAGGCAGCGCGATCAAGGTGTTCATCGACGGGGGTCGAGGTCGCCGACATCGACGACAGCGTCAACCTGGACGTCCTCTCGCACGGCAGCTACCACTGGGTGTAGTCCCCGAACGGCCTGACACCCACGTTCGGCGCGCCGCGGATCGGCACCTTCGAAGTGGGCGGCACCCCACTCGACCGACCCGCGGCCACTACCACCAAGCCCGACGAACGCCCCGGGCCTGACGATCCGGTCGTTCGTCTGCGCCAGCAGCGCCGCCCGGGACGCTATGTCGCATGAGGCATTCGGGTTGGCGCCGCTTGCCGACGCAAGGTTCGACCGCCAGGTATGCCGGCTCGATCAAGGCCGGTGCGCAGCTCTGACGCCCTGTAGCCGTTCGAGGGGGCCCGACGTTGCAGGCAATGGGCACCTTGAAGGCTCTGGTTCACCATCGACGGAACCATGGCCGGCCCGGTTTCGGCAGCCAGGACTACGGCACGACGACCGGGGTGCCATCCGGGTGCTGCGGGCACCGGCCTGCTGGCGGGTAGTACTGCTCGCAGCGGCCGAGGTTGCCGTTCCGGTAGACGTGGGTGCTGCACCGCAGATCCCCCGGGCCTGCGGCGCGACGCCGCTCGGACGTGCGCCGGGCACGGGCGGAAGCCGAACGGCGTGCATCGAAGAGCGGGTCGAGGTGCATGTCG
>JBDNIX010000376.1:0-6181 GCA_041688045.1 Nitriliruptoraceae bacterium | reverse complement strand
CCGATGTGCGGGCCGATGCGGGGGCAGTCGTGGCGGCCTTCCAACGACGGGGTGACCGCTTCGCCGCCGCGGCTTCGCTCGCCCGGCACGGGCTGGCGACGACCGACACGCTGGTGGCTGGACTCGATGCCCGTGACGCGCAGCGGCTGCGTCGGCGCATGGTCCATGCCGCTGCTTCAGGCGGTCAACCCGTCGGCCAGATCGATCCACAGTTGGGCGGACAGGCCCAACGAATCGAGGTCGATCCGTTCGTCGTGCCCATGGAAACGTGACGAGAAGTCCTGCAGTGAGACGTTCGCGCTGAACATCCCGGCGCCATACGACGGGATCCCGCGCTCCCGGAAGAAGGCGGCGTCGGTCCCCCCGACGATCATCCAGGGGATGACCTCGGCGTCCGGGTGTACCGCGGCGGCCCGTCGCCGCAGCAGGTCGAACATCGGGGTGTCGGACGGCGAGGCGGAAGCGCTCCGCCGGGTGATGAGGTCCTCCACCGTCACGCGATCGGCCAGGTCCCCGAGCGCTTCGGCCAGCATCACCTCGACGTCCGCATCGGTGATCCCGGGCAGCGTGCGGATGTCGACCTCCAACTCGATGCGGTCGGGGATCGTGTTGGTCTTGGTGCCCCCGTGGACGACGTTAGGGGAGAAGGTGGTGTGCGTGACGGCGTGGCAGTAGCGGGCGAGCCGCGGATCCATACCGGCCAGCGCGGCCTGGATCGTGTCCGGGTTCAGCAGTGCAGCCCGCGTGGCCTCGTCGACCGGCAGCGTGGCGGCCCAAGCCCGGAAGTGCTCGTTGATCTGCGCACGGGGTTCGTAGGCGGCCAGACGACGCACGACCTCGGCTGCGGTGATCAGGGCATTGTCCGCGCCGTAGGGCATGGAGCCGTGACCCGGCGTGCCATGCACGACGAGCTTGCGCCAGCCGAGCCCCTTCTCGGCGGACGCCATCACCAACTTGCGGCCGTCGACACCGTCGAAGGGGACGCCGCCCGACTCCGTGAGCACGTAGTCACAGGCCACATCGTCCCAGGCGTTGTCCACGATCCACCCTGCACCCCACGTGCCGCCCGCCTCCTCGTCGGCGACGGCCAGGAACTTCACCGTGGACCGAGGAGGGCGGCCTCGTTCGGCGAGGTGGCGGACGGCGACGGCCATGGACGACGTGAGGTTGAGCATGTCCACCGCTCCGCGGCCCCAGACCTCACCATCGATCACCTCGCCCCCGAACGGATCCTCCCGCCAGTCGTCGGGGCTGACCGGGACGACGTCGGTGTGGCCGAGCAACAGGATGGTGGGCGCATCGGGGTCGGACCCCTCGACGGTGCTCAGTACCGAGCGGCGGCCCGGGATCGGCTCGTAGTGCTCCCGCGGCAGACCGTCCAGCGCCGCATCGACCAGGTCGGCGTTGCGGATCTCCTCACCCGATGCCGGTGTGCCGTCGTTGACGCAGGCAGTGCGGATCATGGCCTGGAGCAGTTCGACGGTCTGGCCCGTCAGGTGCGCGTCGACCTCGGTCATGCCGCCCTCTCGTGTCGGTACGGATCCGTTCATCCGTGGTTGGTCGAATGCTCAGCGGGTGCGGGTCAGCAACTCAAGCCCCCAGGCGACCAGCGAGATGACGATCGCACCGAGGAAGGTGGCGCCGAAGCCACCGCTGGTCAGACCGAGGTCCAGTGCTCCGGAGATGGCGACGACGATCGCCAGGCTCACCGCGTTGATGACCAGGAGGAACAACCCCAGGGTCAGGAGGATGAGTGGCAGCGACAGCAGCGCGAGGATCGGGCGGACGATCGCGTTGATGACGCCCATCACCAGCGCGATCCCCAACAGTGCCAGGATCGTGCCATTGAAGTCCAGGTCGGGAACGATGGAAACCGCCGCCCACAAGGCGGCGGCGTTGATGAGGATCTTGATCACGATGCCCACGGACGGACCTCCTGGTTGCGGAGAGACGGACCTCCTGGTTGCGGCGAATCGTAGCGGGCGACCTCGCACCGGCGTGCGCTGATGGTCGCCCGTGAGTCGGCGCCAGTAGCGTGCTGCCTCGATGTCTCCTCGACCCGACCGTCCACCCGGTGCTGCTGCCCCCGCGCCGCCACCTGAGCCTGCGCTGCCGATCGAGCCCGTGCTGGCGGACGTCGCGGCCGCCCTGGCTGCGTCGGGGACCGCGGTGCTGGAGGCCGAGCCGGGGGCCGGCAAGACGACGCGCGTGCCGTGGTACCTGTGGGAGCACCGGCCGGACCGGCGTATCGTGCTGTTGGAACCACGACGGATCGCAGCCCGTGCGGCCGCGACGCGCCTGGCGGCACAGCTCGGGGAAGAGGTCGGGCAGACCGTCGGACTGACCACGCGAGACGATCGGCGTGGGTCATCGGCCACCCGGATCGAGGTGGTGACCGAAGGTGTGGTGCTGCGGCGTCTGCAACGGGATCCTGGTCTCGGCGGCGTCGATCTGCTGATCTTCGACGAGTTCCACGAACGTTCGTTGGAGGCCGACCTCTCGCTGGCGTTCACTCTGGACGTTCGTGAGGCATTGCGGCCCGACCTGCAGGTCCTGGTCATGTCGGCGACGATCGAGGGTCCTCGCGTCGCGAGCCTGCTGAACGGTTCCCCGCTGATCACGGCTCCCGGCCGATCCCACCCCATCGACATCGAGCACCGTCCGTCGCCGTCCGGTTGGTCGGGGCTGCCACCGGCCGTCGCTGACGCCGCGAACGATCTTCTGACCGACGGTGACGTGCTGGTGTTCGTCCCGGGCGCGGGGGAGATCCGTGCGGTGATCCGCTACCTCGAGGATGTGGCGCTCGCCGGCGACCCCGTGGTTCTCCCGCTGCACGGATCACTGTCCGGAGCGGATCAGGACGCGGCCCTGCGGCCCGCGCCGGCGGGACGACGAAAGGTCGTCGTCGCCACCGACGTCGCAGAGAGCAGCATCACCATCGACGGGATCTGTGGTGTGGTCGACGCGGGGCAGTCACGTGAACCGCGATTCGACGCCACGACCGGGATGACGGGACTGGTCACCGTGCCGGCGTCGCGCGCATCCGCCGAACAGCGCGCTGGCCGAGCCGGCCGTCAGGGCCCGGGCCGCTGCATCCGGTTGTGGCCGGAACGGGAGCACGCCGCCCGCGACGCCCATCCACGCCCCGCGATCTCGACCGACGACCTCACCGGCGCTGCACTGGAGATCGCGGCCTGGGGTGCCGACCCGGAGGAGTTGGCACTCTTGGATCCGCCGCCCGCTGCCGCCTGGGAGCGGGCCGTGGAGACCCTGCGCGAGTTGGCGGCCGTGGACGCCGACGGACGGATCACCAGCCACGGGCGCGACCTGAACGCGCTGCCCGCCCACCCACGGTTGGGTCACCTGTTGCTGCGTGGTCGGGACGCTGGCCAGGCGACGTTGGCGTGTGACCTGGCGGCTGTGCTCAGCGACCGTGACCTGTTCGTCGTGGACCGGGATCACCCGAGCGCGGACCTGGCCGCCCGCGTGCGGGTCCTCCGCGGCGAACGGCCGCCCGCCGGCGTCCGGGTCCGGCGCGGCGCCGTCGGCAGAGCACGCAAGGACGCCGCGCGGTACCGCCGCCAACTCGGTGATGCCCCGGCGGGCTCGGACGTCCGGTCGGAGGCGCGAGGTGCCGACGACCCGGATGGCGCCGGCCGCCTTGTCGCTGCCGCGTGGCCCGAGCGGATCGCGGGCATCCGGGATGGGCAGCGCGGACGCTTCCTGCTCGCGGGCGGCCGCGGCGCGACGTTGGCAGACGGTGACGTGCTGGCGGGTGAGGCGTACCTGGCGGTCGCGCAGGTCGACCGCGGTCAGCGGGAAGCCCGGATCCACCTCGCCGCAGCCCTTGACCTCAGGGACCTTCGCGATGCCGTCGGGGATCGCGTCGACGTCGAGGAAGTGGTGGTGTGGCGCGACGGCGATGTTGTCGCGGAGCGTCGGGAGCGGCTCGGAGCCCTGGTGCTGGCCGCCGCCTCGATCGAGGGGGACACCCCGGCGGCGCGGTACGACGCGCTGCTGGACGGGCTGCGCGCAGAGGGCCTGCAGCTGTTGGGTTGGGACGACGATGCGCGCGAGTTGCGGGACCGCGTCCGGTTCCTCCGACGACACCAGGGTGCGTCGTGGCCGGCGTGGGACGATGCGTCGCTGCTGGAGAGCCTCGAGGACGTCGTCGGTCCGTTCCTGCTGCAGGCGCGTCGCCGCGCCGACCTGGCCGATGTGCGGATGGTCCAGGTGCTGCGCTCGCGGTTGTCGCGGGAGCAACTCCGCGATCTGGACCGTCTGGCACCGACGCACCTGACCGTGCCATCGGGCTCACGGGTCCGGCTGGACTACGCCGCTGACGGCGCCCCGGTGCTGGCGGTTCGGGTCCAGGAGGTCTTCGGCAGCCGGTCGACCCCGGCGGTCCTGGACGGGCAGGTGCCCGTGCTGCTGCACCTGTTGTCGCCGGCGCGTCGACCCGTGCAGGTCACCGACGATCTCGCGGGGTTCTGGGAGCGCAGCTATCCGCAGGTCCGAGCGGAACTGCGGGGCCGGTATCCGAAGCATGCCTGGCCGGAGGATCCGACGGCGGCTGCACCGTTGCGGGGGACGCGCCGCCGCCGATGAGCCGACGGCTCGGGTCGATGTGCCGATGAACCGATGAGCCGAGGGACCGACCGCGACTACACGCCCAACGCGTCCAGCCGCTGCACGACCGCGCCGAGGTAGCCCGCGCCGAACAGCCGGACGTGCACCAGCAGGTGGTAGAGCTGGAGAGCGGGCCGGCGCTGCGCCCACCCGTCGTCCAACGGCCAGACCTCGTCGTAGCCGGTCTGCAGGTCCGGGGGCACCCCGCCGAACAGATCCAGCATCGCGAGGTCGAGTTCGCGGTCGGCGTGGTGGATGGCGGGGTCGATCAACCAACGGCCGCCGACGATGTTGCCGCTCCAGAGGTCGCCGTGGACCAGGCTCGGAGGGGCGTCATGCTCCAGCAGATCCGGCATCGGTCCGCCCATCACACGTTCGAGGCGTGCGGCGACCGCGGGCGGGAGGACGTCGAGGTGGGGCCGCAGCCGGTGCTCGATGTAGAACGGCGGCCAGTTGTCCGTGGCGGGATTGGCCTGGGGCAGCGAGCCGATGACGTTGTCGCGCTCCCAGCCGAATGAGGGTCCGGATGTGCGGTGGGCGGTGGCCAATCCTCGGCCGACGCCGTGCAGATCCGGCGGACCCGTCACGTACCCGATGACCAGGACACGCGGGTCCACCGCCACCACGGCGGGAACCGGGGCCCCGCGTCGCGGAGCGCCATCAGGCCGTCGGCCTCCATCGTGGCATCGCTGGCAGCGGTCTTGACCACCACACGCCGCTCATCGGCCAGCTGCACGTCCCAGACGCGGGCGATGGAACCTCCGCCCAACGGCCGCGCCGACACCACATCCGGCAGGTCGCCCGGCAGGTCCGGGAGGTCGTCGGATCGGCCGGCGCGACTCAGACCGGGTCCCCGTCATCGGTATCGTCGATGGCGCCGGGCAGGGCGCCGCTGGCCAACCGGTCGACCACCTCGCGAGCCGTGCGTCGGGTGATGGCCACCACCTCGGCGAAGCCGTCGGCGCCCCCGTAGTAGGGATCCGGGACGTCCTCATCGCTGTTCGCGAGGGGATCGAAGGCCCGGAACAGGTGGATCGGCGTGATCACGTCGGCGGCTGCAGCCAGGCGTTGCAGGTCACGCAGGTTGGATCGGTCCATCGCCAGGACGAGGTCGGCGGCATGCATCGCGGCGGCATCGACCTGCTCGGCCGTGCCGTCGAGGCGAAGGTTCTCGGCGTCGGCTGCTGCTCGCATGCGCTCGTCGGGTGGGTCGCCGAGGTGCCAGTCACCGATTCCTGCCGAACGCACGTCGATGTCGATGCCTGCTTCGGCGGCGGCTTCCTGCAGAGCGGCCGCGGCCGTGGGGGATCGGCAGATGTTTCCGAGGCAGACCGTGAGTATGCGTGTCATCAGGGGGCTCCGGCGTCGCTGCCGAGGATCACCGTGATCCCGGTCTGGTCGGCGAAGGCTTCCAGGGCGCCCGCTCCGGGTGTCGCCTCGGCGACCGACCGGGCGGCGGCTTCCTCGCCGGGGCCGTGCGCCACGATTGTCACCTCGCGACGGTCGGCGTTGCCGATCTCCACGACCTCGAAGCCGCGGGCGGTCAGGTCCT
>JBDNIX010000375.1:0-5889 GCA_041688045.1 Nitriliruptoraceae bacterium | reverse complement strand
CGTTGCTGTGCCGTTGCTGTCCCGGCAAGGAGCCCTGCGACCCGTTGCGAAACCGTTGCTGAGGGCCCGTTCGAGCCACTTCCGGGGCTTGCGATCGATCGGCGCGACAAGTGCGCGGGACGCGCGGTCAGCACCTCGGTGCGCATCGATGTCACACGCAGCCTCAGAACTGCGGTAGTCCCTTGTATGAGGGATCACCGTTGTTGGCGGCCACGGAGGGTGCAGTGATGCGGTTCCGGGCTCGCTTACGAGGTCACGACCGGCCGTCAGCGCCGTCGTTGGTGCCGGGTGTGTTGCCGCGTCGCCGGTTCTCTCGGACGCTGGTCATGCTGCTGGTTGGCGCCCTCTTCGTGACGGCCTGCAGCAGCGCTCCCGCCTCCGAGCCGGAACCGCCCGCGCCACCGGACCTTCCCCCGGCCGAGGCGCCGAGCGCCGAACCGGACGAGCCGGAGCCGTCCGCGGACCAGCGATCCGATCAGGAGCAGCTGGGCGAGTTGTGGGCGGCGTTCTCCCGGGCATGGGTTGAACAGGCACCGATGGAGGAAACGGACCCGGCCGCGTTCGCCGACCTGGCCGTCGACCCGGACCAGACGATGACGAACCTGGTTGCGCAGCGGCTCGACAGCCGACCGGCCATCACCGGCTTCGAGCAGTGGCCACAGGTCGTCGTTGACGGTGACACGGCAACGATCACCGACTGCGTCATCGCCACCCAGCACGAACAAGACGATGACGGCAACGAGGTCACCCTCTCCACGAGCTGGGAGGCCACCGCGACCTCGACCGCCGAGGGATGGCGAATCGAGACCGGCGGACCACGTGATCTGTTCTGCGTGCCCGACGAACTCAACGAACAGCTGCTCGACGCCTACCGCGCCTACCGCGAAGCATAGGACGCTGCTTGGGATCCACCAGATCCGGACCACCCGGCACTCGAACTAGACCATGACCGGCGAGCAGCTCACGTTCATCCGCCAACTGCTCGAAGCGCATCAACGGGACGGGATCGTCATCAGAGAGCCCGCACCGACCGACAATGCGGTGGTCTGGGAACTCGGCATCGGCACAGCAACGGTGTCCGACTGCACCGAACAGGTGCCGGAGTACGGGGCCTTCGATCTCGAGACCGGAGAGCGTCTCGATGACCTGATCCCTCCTGTCGAGCCGGACCGACTGGACGCGCAATCGGTCGACCTTGTTCGAAACGGCGGTGGCACCCGGCAAGTCATCGACCAGGCAGCATCGAGGGACACCGATTGTGTCGCGGGGAGTACGCGCTATGCGATCCCCTGAACGGCGTCTGGCAATCGTGGTGGTGCTCGCGGCAGCTGCTGTCGCGATGGCTCAGCCGTCTGCATGGGCTAACGAGTGCAGAGGCAGCGGCGAGATCCGCGACCGTGGCGGTAGCGCCAGTGCCAGCTGTCCCGGCAGCACCGGCCAGAACCCCGTCACCCAGCCGGTCGGTGGTGGGGCCGGTGTGGAGTGCAGGTCGACACGGGCGGAGGATCCGGCTGCGTGGTGGGTGTCCTACGACGTGCCGGACTCGGCGATCCCGGGTGAGGGTGGCCGCCAGACGTACTACGCGTTGAACCCGCCCGAGGGCCAGACCATCGCGGTCTATCGGGACTGCAACGGTGACGTGCGTGGTGGGGTCATGTGGGTGCCGGAGCCGGTGGCTGGCACTGCGGATGACGGCGAGGGCATCTTCCTGGCACGTCAGCAGGCACGTGCCCGTGTCGAGCCGGCGGTTCCGGTGGCGAACGTCTCGCCGGCCGAGGCGGTGGTGCGCTTCCCGACGTGGCTGTGGTTGGACCCGTCCTACTGGCAGCCGACCACGGCAGCCGAGTCGACGCCCGGTGGGGTGAGCGTGGCGGTCACGGCACGCCCGCTGAAGGTGGTGTGGGATCTCGGTGAGGGGCAGCGCGTCTGTGAGGGGCCCGGCATCGCCTGGTCGCAGGTGGCGCACGACGCCTACGAGATCCAGCCGGAGAGCGTGCGAGGTGTGGGCAACCCGGCGTGCACGTTCGCGTTCATCAACTCCTCGACGACCCAGCCAAACGATGTGTTCGAGGCGTCCGTGACGGTCACGTGGGAGTTCTCGTGGGCGCTGAACGGCGCTGAGCAGGGCGTGTTCGGCACGGTCGAGGTGGGTGACAGCTGGCCGCTGCGCGTCGGCGAGATCCAGGCGGTGATCACCGGCTGAACGAGCCGGGAGGAGGACAGGTATGGCGACTGCGACGACCCCGCGACCTGCGCCGACGGACGCGCGGGTGACACCGCCTGTTGCTGCGGGACGGCGGATGCGGGTCCCGCAGCTGGTGGCCGGGGTGCTGCTCACGGCCGGGGCGGCGCTCGGCTTCGTGCTGTTCAACGCTGCGTCGGTCCAGCGCACACCGGTGTTCGCGCTCGCCAACGACATCGACCGTGGTCACGTCCTTGCGGTCGACGATCTGCGGGTGGTGCATGTCGGGACCGACGATGTGCTGATGCTCACGCCGGCTGACCGGTCGGAGCTTCTGGTGGGTCGGGCTGCGGTTGTTGCGTTGCCGGCCGGGACACTGGTCACGGCCGACCTTCTCGCCGAAGGCCGGACCTTGGTCCCGGGTGCAGGGGTGGTCGGGCTGGCGTTGTCGCCGGGGCAGTACCCGACACCGCGGCTGGCGATCGGGGATCTGGTCAACGTCCTCGAGGTGTCGGATGGCGATCGGTTGCTGGTCGAGGCTGCCGAGGTCGTCGAGGTGGAGCCGGTCGGCACCCAAGGGCAACGGTTCATCTCGGTGCTGGCAGGCGAGGAGCAGGCCGCGACGGTGGCCGCGGCTGCCGCGGCGGGTGAGGTCCGTCTGGTGCTGATCGCCCGCGACGGCGATGACCCGCGTGAGCCGCAGCCGGGCGGGGAGCTGTCGCCGTGAGGGTCGTGTTCGCCTCAGCCCGGTCCTCGCCAGGGGTGGCCACCTCGATGTTGGCGTGCGCGTCGGTGTGGCCGGGACGTGTGCTGCTGGTCGAGGCATCGGAGGATGGGGGAGCGCTGGCCGCGAGGTTCGGGCTCGGCTTCGAGCCCGGGCTGACCACGCTGGCTGCCGCGCTGCGCCATGACCGGACGACAACGGAGCTGGCGGCGCACGGCCAGCCGCTGCCCGGTACCGACGAGCGGCTCGTCGCGCTGGTGGGCCCGCCAGCCACCGAGCAGGCGCAGGTGCTGCTGCGTACGGTCGCCGTCCGGCTCGGCGGGGTGCTGTCCGAGACGGCCGGCGACGCGACGGTGCTGGTCGATGTGGGGCGGATGAGCGCAACGCCGCTGGCGGCGCCACTGATCGCGTCCGCAGACCGTCTCGTGCTCGTGGCACGGCCTCGGGTCGAGGAGCTGCAGGCGCTGGCGCACCGGCTGGCGGTCATCGCGCAGATCGGTCCGCCACCCGAGCTGCTACTGATCGGCGACCGGCCCTACGGCCCTGAGGAGATCGCCGCCACGCTCGGCTGCCCGGTGCTCGGTGTCCTTGCCCATGATCCGGCGGCAGCCGACGCGCTCGCGGGGGTCGCGGCCGGCCGCCGGCTCGGGCGCAGCCAGCTGCTGCGGTCCGCGTCCGGTGTGGTCCAACGGCTCAGGCGATCACCCACGGCACCGACCCCGGCGAGCCTGCCGGACCTGTCGAGCTCGGCTGAGGGTGTCGCGGCCGCGTCGGCCGACGGTGACGGGGCGGCGGACTCGCACTCATCGACGCTGCGGAGGCCATGATGGACACCGGGGCGATGGATGTGGCGGTGGTGGACCGGCTGGTACGCGCGGTCGGTGACGAGCTGACCGCCCGCCAGTCCGCGGAGGCCGATGCGGGCCGGGCCCGGCTGACCGGCGAGGACGAGCGACAGCTCGCGCAGGCGCTGATCGGCCGCGAGCTCGAGACGTTGGCGACCGAAGCACTGCGGGAGGGCCACGATCCGCTCGACGCTGCGGCCGAACGTCGGCTTGCGGTGCAGGTGATCGACCGGCTCTACGGGCTCGGGCCGCTACAGGAGCTGCTGTCGCTTGAGGGGGTGACCAACATCGCGATCCCCGGGGCGGATCCGGTGTGGCTCGAGTATGCCGACGGCCGCAAAGAGATCCACCCGCCGGTGGTCTCTACCCCAGCAGAGCTGGTCGACATCATCGCCAACGCCGCCCGGCGGCTCGACCGGTCCGAGAAACGGTTCGACGCGGCGAACTGGGAGCTCGACATGCAGCTTCCGAACGGGGACCGGCTCAACGCCGTGCTCTACCCGCCGGCGTCGCGGCCGCGGGTCACGATCCGCCGGCACAACTTCGACCTGCACCGGCTCACCCATCTGGTCGAGGCCGGCGCGATCGACCGGACGCTCGAGTCGTTCCTGACCGCGGCGACGTTGGCCCGGTTGAACATCGTGATCGCCGGCGGGACCAACTCGGGCAAGACCACGATGCTGCGCTGCCTGATCAACGCCATCCCCGCGTCCGAGCGGCTGATCACCATCGAGGACTCGCTCGAGATCGGCCTGGAACGCTTCGCCGACCTGCACCCCGACTACGAGACGCTGACCGCCCGCACGGCGAACACCGAAGGGGTGGGTGAGATCACCCTCGCCCAGCTGGTCCGCACCGGGCTTCGCATGTCACCGGACCGGGTCATCGTCGGGGAGGTCCGCGGCGACGAGATCCTGCCGATGCTGCTGGCGATGTCGCAGGGCAACGACGGGTCGCTGTGCACCATCCACGCCTCCACCTCGAAGGAGACGTTCAAACGGTTCCAGATGTATGCGGCGATGACCCCCGAACGTCTCGATGCGGCCACCACCAACCTGCTGGTCGCCAACGCCGTCCATCTGGTGGTCCACATCGGCTGGGCCAACAGCCGGCGGGTCGTCACCTCGATCCGGGAGGTCGTCGACGTCGACGGCCCGCAGCTGGTGTCAAACGAGATCTTCGCCCCCGGCCCGGACGGGCGTGCCGTGCCGGGGTTCCCGATCCGCGACGACACCATGCGGCGGCTCATCGCTAACGGGTTCGAGGCGCAGCTGCTCGCCAACCGTGACGGATGGTGGAGCTGATGGCCGCCCTGATCGCGCTACTCACGGGTGCCCTGGTCGGGCTCGGGCTGTGGCTCGCCATCGGCGCGCTGGCCGGCTGGCTGCTCCTCCCGACCCGGGAGTACCTCGCCGTGAAGGTTGACCGGGCCCAGCAGACACTCGCCCGGTTCGGGCTCGCTGTGCTGGTCGCCGTCGTGGTGCTGGTGGTCACGGGGTGGCCGGTCGCCCCCGTGTTCGCCGCCGGTGGGACGGTGCTGGCTCCGCGGCTGCTGGGAGGGAGCCGGGCACGGCAGGCCGCGATCGACAAGACCGAAGCGATCGCGTCGTGGGCCGAGTCGGTGCGCGACACCATGGCCGCCGCAGCCGGCCTCGAGGAAGCCCTGACCGCGACCGCCGTCGCGCCGCCCGCCGCGATCGCCCCGGAGGTACGCAGGCTCGCCGAACGGCTGCGGCATCAGCGGCTCACTGACGCGCTCGCCAGCTTCGGTGACGAGCTCGACCACCCATCCTCCGACCTGGTCGTGGCGGCGTTGACGATCGCGGCGCGGATGGAGGCCGCCGATCTTGGCAGCCTGCTCTCAAGGCTGGCGGTGTCGATCCGTGACGACGCCACGATGCGGGTCAAGGTCGAGGTCGGCCGTCAACGGCTGCGGACCTCCGCGAAGATCATCCTCGGCTCGGTCGCGGCGACGGTCGTGATGCTCATGGTCTTGAACCGCACCTACCTCGACGCCTACGACAACCTGGCCGGCCAGCTGATGCTTGGAGTGGTTGGTGGGGTGTTCGCGGGCGGGTCGTGGCTGATGGCCCGCATGTCGGACATCGACCTGCCCGAACGGTTCGTCCCCCGCACCG
>JBDNIX010000062.1:0-3794 GCA_041688045.1 Nitriliruptoraceae bacterium | reverse complement strand
GGGTGCGGGCTCTCGCCGCGGCGGCCTCGCCCTCGTGGTCCTCGAGCGAGCGGTTCTCGATAAAGATGCGTTCCAGGAACGGGACGACATGCTCAACGTCCGGCACATCCGGTTCGCCGAAGTTCAGCGTCAGGACGCCGAAGGTGGCCGGGCCGCTCATCGGAACACGTCCATTCGGGCGGAAGTCTCGTGCACACGGTCGACGAGGAACGCGACCCGGTCGGGATCGGTGGTCCGGTGGATTCCGTGCCCGAGGTTGAAGATGTGGGCGGCGGCGCCTCGGCCCTGGACCAGCACGTCGTCAATCGCGGCCCCCAGCTCCGGCTTCGGGGCAAAGAGGGCGGACGGGTCGAGGTTGCCCTGCAGGACGGCGTCGGGGCCGAGCCGCGCCACTGCCTGCGACAGGGGAAGGCTCCAGTCCACGCCCAGGACGTCCGCCCCGGTCTCGGCGGCGGCCTCGAGGAGGGTGGCGCCCCCGTTGGCGAAGTAGATCACGGGCCGGTCGACCTCGGCCTTGATCCGGCGGATGGTGTCGCGCACCACGGGCAACACGAACCGTCGGTAGGTGTCGGGCCCCAGCAGTCCCACCCACGAGTCGAAGAGCATGAGCGCGTCGGCGCCCGCCTCGGCCTGCGCCGTCAGGTAACGGGCCATGGATTCGCCGAGCAGCGCGAGCAGGCCCGAAGCCGCCTTGGGATGCCCCCGCAGGAAGCTGCGCGCCTCCATGAAGTCCTTGCTGCCGCCGCCTTCGACCATGTAGCAGAAGAGCGTGAAGGGTGCGCCCGCGAAGCCTATCACCGCGCGGTCCGCGGGGAGGTCGGCGCGGACGATGCGCAGCGCGTCCATCACGAATGGCACGTCGCGTTCCGGCTCCAACGCGCGCAGGGCGCGCGCCTGCTCGGGCGTGCGCACGGGGTTCTCAATGACCGGGCCGGGCGCGAAATGGAGATCGATACCCATCCCTTCGAGCGGCGTCATGATGTCGCTGAACAGGATGGCGGCGTCGAGCTCGAACCGCTCCATGGGTTGCAGCGTGATCCGCGCCGCGATGTCCGGCGTCTTCGTGGCCGTCAGGAAGTCCACCTCCTGACGGAGCTTCTGGTACTCGGGCAGGTAGCGCCCGGCCTGCCGCATGATCCAGACCGGCGCACGGTCGCCGCGCTGCCCGTAGCAGGCGCGCTCGAACAGCGTCGTACCACGAAGGTTCGGCGCGCCCCGGACCGCGTCGCGTTCAGACATGGTCCGGCCCTGTTTCCGAGATGATCTCTTCGATGGCCGCCAGGGTGTCACCCACGTCGTCCGCCGTGTGCGCCGCCGACCAGAACCAGGCCTCGAACGGGCTCGGTGGTAGATGGACGCCCTTGTCCAGCAAGCCGTGGAAGATCCTCCTGAAGGGCTCCTTGTCCGAGGTGGACGCGGTCGGCCAGTCGACGACCTCGTCCGCGGAAAAGAACAACGAGCCCATCGCCCCGACACGGTTCCAGCGCATGGGCACGCCGACACGATCCCCCATCGTCCGGAACCCCTCGTCGAACATGCCGCCCAGTCGCTCGAGATGGCCGTAGATGTCCTCGGCGTGCTCCCGGACGAAGCGCAGCGTGGCGAGCCCCGCGGCCACCGCGAGCGGATTCCCGGAGAGCGTGCCGGCCTGGTAGACCGGACCGGTCGGCGCGACGCGGCGCATCAGGTCCGCGCGGCCCCCGTACGCGCCGACGGGCAGCCCGCCGCCGATAACCTTGCCCAGCGTGGTCAGATCCGGCCTCACGTGATAGCGCTCCTGGGCGCCGCCCCGCGCTACCCGGAAGCCGGTCATGACTTCGTCGAAGATTAGCAGCGCGCCGGAGGCGTCGCAGAGGTCACGTAGCCCTTCGAGGAAACCGTCGACCGGCGGCACGCACCCCATGTTGCCGGACACGGGCTCCACGATGACCGCGGCGATCTGGTCGGGGTGGGCGTCGAAGCGCGCCTGCACAGACTCGAGATCGTTGTATTCGGCCACGAGCGTATCTGCCGCGACGGCCGCCGGCACGCCGGGACTGGACGGGACGCCGAGCGTGGCTGCGGCGGAACCGGCGTCCACGAGGAAAGCGTCTCCGTGCCCGTGGTAGCCTCCGCGGAACTTGACCACCTTGTCGCGTCCGGTGGCTGCACGGGCCAGACGCAGCGCGCTCATGGTGGCCTCGGTGCCGGAGTTGACCATGCGGACCATGTCGAGGCTCGGCACCATCTCCACGAGCAGCTCGGCCAGTTCGACCTCACCTTCCGTCGGCGTGCCGAACGACGTTCCGGCGCGCACGGCCTTCTCCAGGGCCTCCGTGACCACGGGGTGCCCGTGCCCCAGGAGCATCACCCCCCAGGAGCCGATGTAGTCGACGTACGTGCGACCGTCGACGTCGTGCAGGCGCGCGCCCTCGGCGGACCGCATGAAGCGCGGCGTCCCGCCCACGCCGCTGAAGGCGCGCACCGGACTGTTGACGCCGCCTGGAAGGACCCGCGTCGCACGACGCATGAGCGCGTCGCTCTTGGGAGCGGGTGTGAAGGTCGGGCGGCTGAAAGAAGTCATGTTCGCGTAGTGAGGCGGGCGCTTGCGTCGACGAGGCCCTCGAGGGAAGGATCCGGCGCGACGACGGGATCCGGGATCCCGACCTCGTGGAGGGCACGCGTGGTGGTCGGACCGATGGCGACACAGGGGGTGGCTCCGAGCGCGGCCGCGAAGATCGTCGTGCCGTGGCCCGGGGCCTGGGCGCGGCCATCGAAGGCCCGCATGAGACCTCGAACAGCCGACGGACTCGCGAACAGTATCGCCTCCACGCCCCGGTCCAGATCGTCCGCCACGGTTTGCGGGTCGGGAGGCGTGGAGAGCGTCCGGTATGCTTCTACTCGCGTCACCTCCGCGCCCGCTGTGCGCAGACGACTCTCGAGCGCGCCGCCTGCCCTGGAGGCGGCGGGGAACAGGACGGTGGCCCCCTCCATCGCGTAGCCGTCCACCAACGCCGTGGCCAGCGCGTCCGCGCCGGAGCCGGGACCCACCAGGACGGGCGTCCATCCGGCAGCTTCGACGGCCACGGCGGTGGCGAGACCGACCACCGCGATACGGGGAAGACCCGCGTCGCTCGAGCCTTCCCGGTCCCGGACTGCCCCCGCGCGGTCCGAGAGAAGCGATTCGACCGCCCGGGCGCTGGTGAAGACCAACCAGTCGTACCGCTCCAGGCCTGCCCGGGCGGCGTCCAACGCCTCCGGATCGGAAGGCGGGCGGAACGCGACGGTCGGCCAGGTGACCACCGATGCGCCTTCCTTCGCGAGCGCGAGCGTCAGCGGGTCGTCGGCGCTCCCGTCCCGTGTCGTGGCAATGGTGCGCCCGCTCAACCTGGCCGGCGCGCTCACGGTCGGCTCGAGCGCGGCGGGGGCCCGGCCCACGGCGCGTGGCGGAGTGACTCGAGGCCGAGTATCGCGAGCAGTTCCTCGGCGGTGGTGGTCCCCAACGCCTCGGCGGACTCCGCGGCTCCTTCGATTGCCACGCGGGTCTGAGCTCCATCGAGCACCACGGCGGCCGTGATCCGCAGGATCGGTGCCCGGGCAGCGCCGGTCGCGCTCGTCCCGGCCGCCCTCGTTTCTGTCGTGATGTCCTTCAGATCCAGGCGGGCCAGTACACCCACCGGTGCCTGACATCCCGCTTCAAGACGCCGCAGGCACGCCCGTTCCGCTTCGACTTCCGCCCGGGTGGGAGCATGGTCCAGGGTTCGCACCAACGCCGCGGTGCTCTCATCGTCCGCACGGATCTGGATGGCCAGCGC
>JBDNIX010000374.1:0-7541 GCA_041688045.1 Nitriliruptoraceae bacterium | reverse complement strand
GTCGGTGAACGTGACCCAGGGGATCCGTTCGTGGTCGACCGTCGCGCGAAGCCCGAACAGGGCGTTCTGCACGACGGTGCTGCCGTGCGTCGAGGCCACGTGCGTGAACGGCAGCAGCATGGTGGCGTCGCCACCCGCGAAGATGCGGGGATTGGAGGTCCGCAGACGGTCGTCGACGGCGATGGCGCCCCGATCGGTCAGGTCCACGCCGGCCAGATCCAGGCCGAGTGACTCGGTGGACGGTCGTCGACCGACCGCCACCAGGATCTCATCGAACGGGATGGTCACCTCGTCGACCTCCTGCCGATCAGGACCACCGTCGCTGGCAGTGACGACGAGGTGCTTGGTGCCGCCATCGTCGACGTCGGCCCGGACCGCACGCGTACCGACCAGGACGTCGACGCCCTCAGACACGAGCTGTTCGTGCAGCACCGCCGATGCGGCCGGTTCCTCACGCGGAATGACTCGCTCGGCCATCTCGACGATCGTGACCTGTGATCCGAGGCGTGCGAACGCCTGGCCGAGCTCGGCCCCGATCGGCCCCGCGCCCAGAACCACAAGGCGCGGTGGTAGGTCGGTGAGATCCCACAGGTTGTCCGACGTCAGCGGATCGATGTCCGCCAGGCCTGGCAGGGGAGGTACGACCGGGGACGCGCCGGTGGCGATCATCGCGTGGCGGAAGCGCACGCGCTCCCCGCCTGCCGCCGTCGCATCACTGCGGATTTCAACGGTGTCGGGGCCGACGAACGTCGCGGTGCCCTGACGAACCTCGACGCCCTCCCGACGGAGGCGTTCCGGGGAGTCGTGGGGTTCGATCGTCGCGATGGCGGACTTGACGTGGGCCATCACGGTGGCGAAGTCCACGGACACCTCGGCAGCGTGCACGCCCAGCTCCCCGGACGTTCGCGCGACGTGCGCGTGCTCGGCCGCTGTCAGCAGGGCCTTGGACGGCACGCACCCGGTCCACAGGCAGTCACCGCCGGTGCGGTCTCGCTCGACCAAGAGGGTGCGGGCACCCTGACCGGCGGCGCCGATAGCCGCCACCAGCCCCGCCGTGCCACCACCGACGACGACCAGGTCGTAGGGCTTCATGTGTTCACTCCGTCGCGTCGGTTCGAACGGCCGCGTCGCGACCGTCGCCGGGGTAACGCGTCAGGCCGGCATGGCCTTCCATCCGGTTCGGCACAAGCCACCGAACGGACGCCCATCCGCCGCCGGCCACCGGTCGTGGGGCCTCAACGCCGCACCCCGCCGTGCTGAACTGGTCTACGCTGGGCGAGAGCCACCAGGGGGAGGTCCACCATCTCATCGGACTCCGCTGCCACACCCACCCACGTTGCCGTCGACGAGCGCCGACCGAGCGGGTTGGAACGCGTCGTCGACCGCATCCCCTTCCTGGAAAAGGAACTGTTCCTGCTGCGGCTGTTGGTCCGTCCCGGTGACGTCTGCGTCGATATCGGCGCTGCCGGCGGGGCCCATCTGCTGGTGATGGCGCGCGGTGCGGGATCGGATGGCCGGGTTCTGGGCATCGAGCCACGTCCGGGCTCACGCCGTGTGTTGCAGGGGATCGTGGCCCTGAACGGCCTGTCCCGCCGGGTCACACTGCGGCAAGTGGCGCTGTCGGACGGTCCCGGACAGGTCACGCTGCGCATTCCGATCGTGCCGACCCGTGCGCACGTACCCGGGTCCTCCACCGATCCGACCACAGCCGCGTTCGCCCACCTGCCGCACCGTCGGATCGAGGTACCGACCGTGGCGTTGGACGCCCTTCTGGACGAAGAGGGCCTCGATCGGGTGGACATCGTCAAGTGCGACGTCGAGGGTGCTGAGCTACTGGCCCTGGCCGGAGCGCAACGGGTTCTCTCCACGTTGCGCCCCATCTGGATCATCGAGGCGGACGACCTCCACCAGCGTCGCTTCGACCGAACGGCACAGGACGTGCTGGATGCGGTGACGCGTCATGACTACGGCGTCTACCGATTCCGCCGTGGCGCCTTGGAGCCCGTGGTGCAGGCCACCCCCGACGAAGACGATTACGTGTTCGTCCCGAACGAGCGAGAGATCGCGGTACCGCTGCGGCTCACTGCATAGGTTCAGGTGCCGGGCGTGGCATTCATGCCCCGCTCCACCGCATCGATGAGGTAGGGCCGTAGTTCCTGCGCACGCACGATGTGGTCGATCGATCCCACCTCGCGGGCACGTTCGACCGAGTGGACCGTGTCGAACTCGGTCGCGACCTCACCGAGCTTCTCCGACCGGGTCCGCGCGCGCAGGTCCGCGAGCTCGGCCCGCAGCTGTGCCACCTCGCCGTTGTCGGCGCCGGTGATGCGCTGTTCGAGCTCGGTCACCCGCGGATCCGCATCGGTGCGTCGGTTGACCTCGCCCGCGAACACGACCGCCGCCGCAGGGGGACCGCCGATCACCGACGCGTGCGAGCCCTCGACGGCTGCGACCTCCATGGCGTCGTTGAGCGCCTGTGAGAACACCACGAAGGCTCCGCCGTGGTAGCGGGACACGACGCAGAACACGATCGGTCCGTCGAAATTGACCACCGCGCGGCCGATTTCCGCGCCGTACTCCAGCTGGAGCTGCCGCAGCGACTCCGGGGACCCGTCGAACCCGGACAGGTTGGCCAGGACCACCACCGGGCGATTGCCGCTGGCGGCGTTGATGGCTCGAGCGACCTTCTTCGATGCCCGCGGGAACAGCGTGCCGGCGCTCCACAGTTCCGGTCCGTCGGCCGGGATCATCCCACGGCGTTGGATCGGTCGGGATTCGATACCGAGCAGGCTGACGGAATAGCCGCCGAGGTGGGCATCCAGGACGACGGCCATCTGCGCGTCCGCCATGTCGACCCACCGCTCCAGCGGTCGGTGATCGGCGTCCATCACGGCCTGTAGCAACGCCCGGATGTCGAAGGGCTTCTTGCGGCCGGGGTTGGTGGTCTCCGAAAAGATGTCACCGACCGTCGTGAAGTCGATTCCCTCGACGACGTGCGGTGCCCGACGGACGTCGCGGTCCCGCGGATCGGTGGTCAGCGCCGGGCGCGGGAAGCGTTCGCCCGGCGCGATGTAGCTGTGGGCGTAGTGGGCGAAGAGGATGTCGCGCGCGCCGGCCAGATCGGCGGCCCAGTACTGGGCCTGCCCGTTTGGACCCATGACTCGGTCGTAGCCTCCGATGCCGAAGTTGTCCTCGGCGGACACGCCTCCGGAGTAATCCAGTGCCTGCTTGCCGGTCAGCACCATGGCGCTGTCCGGCGTCATCACCAGGATGCCCTTGGTGTGCATCAGCATCGTGGCTTCGGCGTTCCAGTAGGGCTGCGCGCCGACGTTGATGCCGGTCACGATGACGTTGATCTCGCCGCCCGACTGGGTGAACTCGATGATGCGGCGCAACACGGCAGCCACCCAGTCCATGTTCTCTGTCCCGCTGTCCATCGCGATCCGCGCGCCGGACGACACGGCGAACCACTCGACCGGCCAGCCGTGCTGTTCGGCCAGCTCCAGGGCCGCGATCACGCGCCGGCTCTCGGCCTCGGCGATCGACCCGAGCCCCTTGGTCGGATCGCCGAGCAGGGCGACCCGGGACATGCCTTCCGGGTAGCGGCTGGTCGGCACCGTCGCGACGCCGACGACGATGCCCGCCGTGTTCTGCCCGGGCGGGCGTTCGACCGGGATCAACCGGCCAGCATCATCGAGGTCGTGCTCCACGAACGAACCGTTGGCTCCGGCCAGCTGGGGATCGTCGGGCGACTGCGTGATCAGCGGCATGATCTCCGACGGGTGAACCGTTCCCCGCCGGCGCGCGCGCAGGACCTTCTGGGTCAATTCGTCGAAGGGTTCTAACGGCTTGGTCGGCGGTTCGGTGACCCGTAGCGTCAGGCCCTGACCCGGCGGCCGGTACATCCGCACGATCATCCGCTGGTACTCGCCCTGCAGGCCCGGCAGCCGCGCCTGCACCATCACCTGCTCGAGGCCCAGGTTCTCCGTCATCGGGGCCAGGGCCCGGACCACGCCGTCGAGTTCCGTGATGGGCATGTCGACCGTCGGCCAGACGTTCAGAATGACCCGGTTCCAATCCGGTCCGCGTTCGTAGCCGGCTCGGGCATGGCGCAGGTCGTCGATGCAGGACGCGAAGATCCGTTCCAGCTCGGGCAGTGCGGTCACGGTGCCGTCGGCATCCCGGACGGGTGTGAGGTCGCGAACCTCGGCCATGGCGAACAGGCGCTGGTCGGCGGGCGTCTCCCGGGCGACGGCTTCGAACAGATAGACGTCGTCCTCGGACGGCAGCCGTCGTAGCTTGAAGTGTTCGAAGCGCCAGAGGTCCAGCCGGCCGGCGATCAGCGGGTGGATGCCGCGCAGGTGCTCGCGTTCGACGAACCGGTCGCCATCGCGCCGGAACGTCAGGTGCTCCACGCTGGATCGGCCGGCGTCGGCGCGGGTGGGCGAAACCACCGAGATGGTGATCCGGCGCAACAGTGGGGGCAGTGACGTCCCCTGCAGTTGCTGCGTGAGGGACACGAGCAACGCAGCCAGATCGTCGACCGGGTCGTACCGGGTGAGGTAGACGTCCGCGACGACTCCCGCACCGGCATCATCCGGCACGTCCTCGACGGCGAACGACGCGTTGCGCAGGGCCTCGCCCAACTCGTCGGCATCGGCGGCGACGGCCACGACCCGCCCCCGTCCGCGCAGATCGGTGAAGTCGGCGACGACGGTCGGCAGATCCGTGGCATCCAGCACCTGCACACTGTCCACGTCGCGCGTGCGGTAGTACCGCCGTGTCAGGACCTCCAGCAGCGTCGGCCATCCGGTCGCGGTCACCAGGGGGTCGGCCAGCAGCCCGAGCAGTGGTTGCTGTGCGGCGATCAGCGCCGCCATGCGGTCCTCGCGGTCCGGCGAATCCGGATCCGCCGCGAGCATGTCGAGGTGGGTGCGGACGTCGGCCAGCGCGCTGTCACGTTCGCGTTCGAGTCGCGGCTGGTCGCAACAGCGGTACCGGACGCGCCGTGCGAGGTCCCCGATGACCGGGTGGCGCACCTGCGTGGCGCGGATCAACTGATCCAGCACGTCCCGGAGATCGGTGGTTCCGTCCCGGTCCGACGATCCTCCACGGTTGCCCAGCCGCTGCAGCAGCGCGAGGATGACGGGAACCTGGGCACCCGCCCGCTGTTGGGCCAGGTGGATGCGGTACAGCGCCTCCTCGAGCTCGGGCGTGCGGTCCAGCGACGTGATGCCGTGATGGGCAAGCGCTCGCCGGAGACGGTCCTGGAAGCTGTCCGGGAGGCCTTCCACCTCGGCGTCCAACGATCGCAGGTAGGCGTGGAGATACTCACGGGCATTGTGGGGTTCCTCGCTGTCGCCGCCGTTGCCGACGCGCCGGTTCCGTGTCAGCGAGCTGAAGTCGGCGAAGATCGACAGGACGGTGAGTTCGGCCGCCACATCCGTGGGATCGTCCTGGCCGGCGGATTCGAGGTGGTGCAGCAGATCGGGGATCTCGTCGAGCGGCACGTCGAAGCCGAGGGCCAGTCGTCGCAACGCGTCGATGAGCTCGGGCCCGGATGGATCGGGCACCTCGCCGGGTACCCCGTCGTTGCCAAGGCGGTCGAAGGCAACCGGGGCCTGGTCGGGTGTGACGGCGTCGTCCTCTTCGATCGCCTCCAGCCGGACGACGGGCGCGCCGGCATCCAGCTGGACGTTGCCGGTGGCGAAGACCTCGGTGACCTTGCCGGTGAACGGTGCGGTCAGCACCGTTTCCATCTTCATGCTCTCCAGCACGGCGACCGACCCGCCGGCGGTGACGACATCGCCGACGGCCGCCGTGATGGCCACCACGACGGACGGCCCGGGGGCCCGGACCATGCCCGCGTCGTCCTGGGAGATCCGGTGCGGGACCCCGTCGACCTCGACCAGGGTGTCGGCACCCTGCCCGATCGCGGCGACGCGGTAGCGGTGCGGACCGACCGTCAGGCGACGTTCGAATGGGCGGAGGTGCTCGATGTCGGTGATGATCCGCTGTCCGTCAACCTCAACCAGGTAGCGCGTCGGTCCCGTGCGGGCGACGTCGAGGCGGTAGGCCGTGCCGGCGTAGCGCAGGTCCACGCTGACGCCCGTCTCGGTCGTGGTCTGGGGCCGTCCCCGGGCCGCTGACGCGTAGAACCGGTCCCGCGTGACGGCAGCGGCGTCGTCGTAGGCATCGACGGCGGCGGCGACCAGCGCCACCTCGCCGCGGGTGTCGAAGTGGTAGCCGCCGTCGGCCGTCAGACGGTCCAACCACCCGGTGTCGCAGTCTCCCGCGATGACGGCCGGGTGATCCAGGAGATCGAGCAGGAACGCCCGGTTGGTCGTCCCCCCGCGAACCAGGACGGTGGTCTGCGACAGCGCCCGCCGCAATCGTGCGAGTGCTTCGTTGCGGGACGCGCCGTAGGCGATGATCTTGGCGATCATGGAGTCGTAGTCGGGCGAGATCGCGTCGCCCTCGGTCACGCCCGTGTCCACGCGCAGCCCCGGACCCGTCGGCAGGCTGAGCCGTTCGATGACGCCGGGGGACGGGCTGAAGCCGCGTTCGGGGTCCTCCGCATTGAGGCGGACCTCGATGGCGTGGCCGACGGTCGGCGGCTCGTCGCCGTCCAGGCTGCCGCCGGCGGCGACGTGCAACTGCAGCTTGACGAGGTCCAGCCCGGTGGTCATCTCCGTCACGGGATGTTCGACCTGCAGGCGGGTGTTGACCTCCAGGAAGGAGAAGCTGCGCTCGTCGGGCTGGTAGAGGAACTCCACGGTTCCGGCGTTGTGGTAGCCGGCGGCACGGGCCAGTTCCGCGGCCGACGCCTTGAGGTCGGCGACCTGTCCCGCATCCAGTGCGGTCGACGCGGATTCCTCCAGGACCTTCTGGTTGCGCCGCTGTATCGAGCAGTCACGCACGCCGGCGGCCCAGACCCCACCGTGATGGTCGGCGATGATCTGTACCTCGATGTGCCTGGCGCCGGTGACCAGCTTCTCCATGAAGAGGGTCGCGTCCCCGAAGGATTTGGCGGCTTCGTCGCGGGCGCGTTCGAAGGCCAACGGGAGCTCAGCGGGGTCGTGGACCAGGCGGATCCCGCGACCACCACCTCCCGCCGCGGCCTTCACGACCAGGGGATAGCCGATCGCCTCCGCGTGCTGGATGGCATCGTCTGCGTCGGCGACCGGCCCGCTGCTCCACGGCGCGACGGGAACCCCGGCCTCCTCGGCCAGCCGCTTCGCTCCGATCTTGTCGCCCAGTTGCCGCATGACGGCGCCGGTCGGGCCGATGAAGATCACGCCGATGCGGTCGCACAGGTCGGCGAAGTCGGCATGTTCTGCGACGAACCCCCAACCGACCCAGACCGCGTCGACGGCGGCCGTGGTCAGCGCCCGTTCGAGCTCGGCATAGTCCAGGTACGGATTGGTGGCCGCCGGTGGGTCTCCCGGACCCGGGCCGATGCGCACAGCGTCGTCGGCTTCGCGCACGAACATCGCGGCACGTTCGGCGTCGGTGTGCAGCGCCACCGTGGACAGGCCGAC
>JBDNIX010000373.1:0-9163 GCA_041688045.1 Nitriliruptoraceae bacterium | reverse complement strand
TCCACCAGCACCGGGCCGATCGCCGTGGCCGGCATGCCGGCCCGCACCGCTGCACCGCGGACCACCTCTGCAACCGTCAGTGTGCGGGGAAACCCGATCCGTTGTTGGACGACACCGAGGTCTCGACGGGTAACTGCCCGGATCGGATCGCGTCCCACGACCGAGATCGTTCCTCGTTGGCGGACGGCAAGGCCGACGACAAGGTTCACCAGGGTGGTCTTCCCGGCTCCGTTCGGGCCCAGTAGTGCGACGCACTCGCCCTGGGTGACCGAGATGCCGATGTTGTCCAACGCTACGGTCGCTCCGTACCGGTGCGAGACGGCCACCACCTCGAGGATCTGTTGCACGGTTCTCTCTCCTCATCCTTCGGCCGCAGGGTGCGACCTTCGGATGGGGAGCATCCCCCCGACGGGTCCTGTCCGGTAGTGCGTCAGAGCAGGACCTGGAGGTGACAGATGTCACCCGCCGTTCAAGTCCTCGTCGGCAGGCTGCGCCATACCGCGGAGCACAGTTGTCGGCTCCTCCCCAAGCCTGGTACCCCTGGCGCCATGATCGATACCACATCCCTGTTCCTGCACGTCCTCGCCGCCATCGGGCTCATCGGTGGTGGTCTCGTCCAGGTGCTTGCCGGGATCCGATTGCGGGCGGCCACGACGGTCGCCGCCATCGGGCTGTGGGCCAGGTTCACCCGCAGCGCCGGATGGCTCATCGTCGGCGCGGCGGTCGTGTCCCTGCTCACCGGCGGGCATCTCGCGGGCGCGGTGTGGGGTGGCGACGCGGGTGGGTTCGCCAATCCGTTCATCACCCTCGGGGTGATCGGCCTGGTGGTCCTTGCGCCGATCGGACCGATGATCGGAGGGGCTCGTCTGCGTCGTCTGGTCGACGCGGGCAGCACTCGGGATGATGGAGAGGATCCGACCCATCTGCTTGCCGAAGCGCGGTCACCCGGACTGTGGGGCCCGGTGCACTCCCTCGTTGGCGTGGGCGTCGGCGAGGTGGCACTGATGATCTACAAGCCGGGCTGGCTCACCGGCACCGTCGTGCTCGTGGGCACGTTCGCCGCGGGTTGGATCATCGGAAGCGTCGTTGCGTCCACCGGCAGCCGTGTCGGTGCCGAATCTCACGCCTCCTGAGGCGATGCCGAGGTGGCGATAGGCGCACCCAGCAGCGCGTCCGGGATGCCGAACGCCTCGACGAGATCGGCCGCGTGCGGACGCAGTTCCCGGCACAGGTGGTCCACCTGTCCCACGATCGATCGAGCCTTGGCTCCGGCGAAGAGTCCCTGTTCCAGATACCCGCCACGATCGCGCTCGAGGTGCGACAGCGCGTACAGATCGCAGAGCCGCGACAACACGGGGCGTAGGCTCGGATCGTCGCAGGCGTCGATCGCACGGACGAACCGCTCGAGGACGACGCGCTCCACATGCGACCTCGCCAGCGCTACGACCCGGGACTGGTGGCGGATGAATGCTGCGTGAGGGTCCGATCCGCCCGCGAGCGTGCGCCTCAGCCGGCGTGCGAGCTGCGACAGCTGCAGTTGCTCGCGGGCACCGAAGGCCTCCAGATGAAACGATCGGCTCCGCAAATGCTCCGGGTCCGTACGGCGGCTCGCTGGGGACGGAACGATCGCTGCCAAGGCCAGGCCGACCACGAACCGAACCGGCGCGGAGAGATCCATGTCCTCGAACTGCTGCTTGTAGTCCGTCAGCAGGGTCTTGGCGACCAGCTGCAGGAGCACGGTGTTGTCGCCCTCGGACGTCGTGAAGATGTCGCTGTCCCCCCGAAGCGCTCCCAGCCGGTTCTCCCACAGGTAGCCGCCGCCGCATGCCTCACGGCATTCCTGGATCGTCGAGGTGGCGTGCCAGGTCGCCATCGCCTTCAACCCGGCGCCGAGCGATTCGAGCCGCATGCGCTCCTGCGACGACGTGTCATCGGATCGTGAGACGGCGAGGTAGTCGTCGACGAGTTCGCGGAGAGCGACGTGCAACGCATACGTGGTTGCCACCGGGATGAGCAGCCGTCGCTGATGGGTCAGGTAGTTGAGCAGCGGCGTCTCCTGACCCGAAGGCGCCGCGAACTGCCGTCGCCGGTCGCCGTAACGAACGGCGATCGTGAGGGCTGAGCGGCTCGTGCTCACCGCTGCGAGTCCGATGCTGATACGGCCCTGGACCAGCGTCGACAGCATCGTGAAAAAGCGGGCCGTCGGTGACCGCAGCGGGCTGTGGTAGACGCCGTCCAGACTCACGTGGCCGTGGCGATCGAGGAGGGCGTCCCACGGCACGTCGACGGCGTCGAACCACAGCCGTCCGTTGTCGACGCCGTTCAGCCCCAACTTCTCGCCGCAATCCTGGATACGTACGCCCTGCATCGGACGGCCTTCCCCGTCTCGGATGGGAACAAGGAAGGCATGTACACCCTGTTCGCTGCCGGCGACCTCCAGCTGCGCGAACACCACCGCGATACGACCGTGCCGAGCCGCGTTGCCGATGTACTCCTTGCGGGCGTCGTCGTCAGGGGTCGTGATGCGGAACTGCTGCCTGTCCGGGTCGTAGACCGCGGTGGTACGGATGCTGCGGGCGTCGGAGCCATGACCGAGTTCGGTGAGTGCGAAACAGCCGGGCAGATCCAGGCTGCCGGCCGCGGGCAGGTACCTCGTATGGTGGCGCTCGGTTCCCAGATGCAGGATCGCTCCGCCGAACAACCCGAACTGGACGCCATACTTGACGACCAGGCTGAGGTCGTGTTCCGCCAGGGTCTCGAAGATGGCGATCGTGGCGCCGAGGTCATCCGATCCGCCGACTTCGGTCGGGTAGCCGGCAGCGCCCAAGCCCTCCGCAGCCAGAATCCGGCACCAGTCGAGGACGCGATCGCGGTAGGCGTCGCGTGGCAAGTCCGCGTCGCGGCGCATCTCGGGGGACGACAGCAGCTGGCGGACCTGGGCGCGCAACTCGCGCCGCTCACCGTCGAGCAGCCGTTGCAGCCGCACCGGTGCGAACGCCAGCTCCTGGGAGGGTTCGGAACCGTCGTCGGCAGCCTCAACGACATCATCCCGGCGGTCGGCGGGCTCCGGCGACGTGTCCGCAGGAGCCTGGTGCTCGCCCTGCGTCGGCGCGGAGTCGGAAGCGGACCCGTACCGGCCGACGACGAGCAACGCGTCGTCTTCGTCCACGAACCCGAACCGCGACGGGCCGATGCGCAGCCGCACGGTCGAGTCCGGCTGGACCGGCCGCTGGAAGTTGAGGTCCAGCCGATGCGGTGGACGGCCGCCCTGTTCGGTGAGTTGTTGCAGGACGAGGTCGGCGACGCACAGATGCTGGAGGAACGGTCGGTCGTGACCCAGTAACCGTGCTCCGGTCCGGCTGGTGTTGACCGGGCGCAGGTTGCCGGTGAGCCGTCCGTACCGTTCGCCGAGGTCGTCATCGATGTCCAGGACGACCTCGTCCTCCCGGCCGTCGAGCGGTGCGACCTCTGCTTCCTGCGTTGTGACCACCCGACCCCCGTCCTGGCCGTCGCCGCGGGCTCGGAGCGCTTCCACCGTCTCGCCCGCCACGTTGGCCACCGTGAACCGGTCGTCACTGGAGACGAGCCGCGAACCGTCCTCGTCCAGCACATGGGTGGTCACCTGCAGGGCTGCATGGTCAGGGTCGGTTGGGTGGACGTCCGTGACCTGAACCTGCACGCGGTAGGTGCTGCCAGGACGCAGATGGCGACCCTCTGGGTGGAAGGTGAGTCGCGTTCGGTCGTGCGAAAGATTGCGCAGGTTCACGCCCAGGTCGTCGGCCATCGTGGTCAGCAGGTCGGCCCAGACGAGGGCATGGAAAGTGAACGGAACGGTCTCGTGCTTCGTCAGCTCGTCGGGGGGGCCGCTCCCGTTGCGATCCACGCATGGCGCACGCGTCCCCGTCGCCAGCTGGGAACGCTGCTCGTGGGCTCCGCGAGGCGCACCACGCGGCCCGGGAGCCGTCGGATCACCTCGTCGGGGGAGCCGGCGGCCAGGGCTCGTCCACGGTCGAGGACCAGCACGTGGTCTGCCCGAGCGGCCTCTTCCACGTAGGTCGTCGCGAAGATCACCGCGGTCCCTTCCGTCTGTGCCAATGACACGAGCCGCCACAGCTCGGAACGGCTGACCGGGTCCAGCCCGGTCGTCGGTTCATCCATCACGAGGAGTTCGGGGCGGTGCAGCATCGCGCAGGCGAACGCCAGCTTCTGTCGCATGCCTCCCGACAGCTGTCCAGCAAGTCGACCGCGGGCCGCTACGAGGTCCGTTGCCCCAAGGAGTTCGGTGATGCGTGTCTCGCGAGCCGCGCGTTCCACGCGGTAGGCGGTCGCGGCGAACGACAGGTTCTCCTCGACGCTGAGGTCCGGATAGACGCCCGCACCCGCGGGGACGTACCCGAGCCGCTCCCGCGCTGGGGTGACCACGCGGCCCGCGTCGGGAGATACCGCACCGACGACGGTGCGGAGCAGCGTCGACTTCCCCGCGCCGTCACCCCCGACGACGGCGCACAGCGTGCCTGCCTCGCCACCGAGGTCGATGTGGTCGAGGTCGGTGTGCTCGCCCCGTCGGACGACGATCCCCGTAAGCGAGAATGTCACGACGTCACCTCCCGGGATGCGCGGCCTCCCGCTGGTCCTCGCGTCGGGCGGCAGTACGAGCGGGAACGAGGTCGCGACGGGTGCGCAACAATGCGAGGCCGAAGACACCGGTGCCGAGGACGGCCAGAAGCGATAGGGGCTCGGCCACCGCGGCGATGCCGGCGCCACGCAGCATGACGGCACGGGAGATCTCGACGAAGTAGGTCAACGGCAGCAGGTAGGCGATCCACCGGATACCTGCCGCCATGGCCTCGAGCGGGAAGATCATCCCGGAGAGCAGGACCTGCGGGAGCAGGGTCATCAGCGCCAGCTGGATCGCCTGTCCGCTGTTCTCGGACACGCTGGAGACACGCAGCCCGATCCCGAGCGTGACGAGAAGGAACAGCGCCGACCCGAGAGCGAGCAACCAGGGCGAGCCGTTGAACGGCACATCGAAGAGGACGACGCCGACGACGATCACCACCACCAGGTCGAGGGCGGCGATGGCGAAGTACGGCGCGATCTTGCCGGCCAGTACGTCGCGTGGGTGGAACGGCATGACGGCGAGCTGCTCGAGGGTGCCCGCCGTGCGTTCGCGCACCATCCCGAGGCTCGTGATCACGGTCCCGATGAACACCAGAATCATCCCGGCGATCGCGGGCACCATCACGGCAGACGTGTCCAGCTGCGGGTTGAACAGGATCTCGACCCCCAGCGTCGGCGCCTCGGAGGCGATCCCCGTCGCTACGGTGCGCGCGGAGAACAGCTGCGAGCCGTCGACGAGCACGTGGCCCGGGCCGGTCCCCGAGGTCACGATGACCGCGACAGCATTCCCGTCGACCAACGTCTCGCGTGCCTCGGCGTCCCCGTCGCTCGGGATCACGTCCTGCACCTCGAGCGCGGCGGGCAGTCCTGGGGCGACCTGCTCGGCTCGTGGACCGACGACCTGCACCGGCACATTCGCGACGTCGAAGCTCGCCGCGTAGCCGAACACCACGAGCATGAGCAGCGGCAGCACGATCATCAACGCCAGGGCCCGGTGATCCCGGCGCATCTGGCGGAACTCCTTGACCACCATGGCCCACATCGGTTGTCCTCTGTTCGCACAACCATGAACCCTGCGGTCGTTGAGTTTAGCGTCAATAGCCCCGCTGACTGCTGCTGGCCCACGACCGGGGCCATCCGGCCCACCGGGTGCGGGGCCACGCGGACCGGGGCGAGCACCAACCTCGCCAAGCGCATCAAGCGCGTCGCGTTCGGGATCGTGAACTGGACCCACTGGCGCATCCGGATCCTGCTCCACGTCGGGCGCCCGGACTGGTCCAAGTCCCCCACCATCAGCCCGACGACCCCGTGAGCTTCCGAAAAGTCACCAACCTCAGCAACGCCACACGGGCGGGCTCGTGCTCCGAAGGGCCGAGCGACGCGAACAACCTCACCGACCCTCGAGGGAGCTGCCAAGGCGGTTGCCGTAGCCACCGGCTGTGGTGCGCCCCTGTGGGTCAACTCCCGGCGCTGTAGTCAGTGATCCGGTAGCACGCTTCATCGTCGATCGCGTCGGTGTCCCAGTTGATGTCGATCGCGCTAGGACGGCCGTCTTCGGTGGCTTGGACCTCGACGATCTCGGCGCCCTCTGCCTTCGCGATCGCAGCATCGTCGAGCCCTTCCGCCTCCACGACCGAGCCGTCCTCCACGACGACGTGGAACCGGCCGATGAGCGCTCGCTCACCGCAGGCGGAGTCGACGGTGAACTCGTAGGCATCTGGAGCTTGCCAGTTCGGGATGTTCGATACCTGCGGATCCCCACATCCGACGAGCACGAGGAGGAGGGCCAGGACCGGTCTGGACTTGGTGGGCTTCATGCGGGTTCCAGGATCGTCTGCTGGTGGGACGCGATGGTGGGCGTCGCGGTTCCATCTCACGATGTCGCCAGACTCACCGATCTTGACATCGACACGCCGTGGCAGGAAGCCAGCGGTGCAGAGAAGGGGGTCCTGGTCGAGGAGTTTGTGGAGCAAGTCGCGTTGTCCACCGACGACGTGGAAGTGACCGTGGCAGGCGCGCCCCGACTCAACGTCACGCTCGACGAGGTGGGGCTGACGGGGGTTGCAGATCGTTCGTGCGAGCGGGGGGACTTGAACCCCCAAGGGACGTGAAGCCCACTGGGACCTAAACCCAGCGCGTCTGCCAGTTCCGCCACGCTCGCGTGGGTCAGAAACCTACCGCTGACCAGGGACAACGCGTGAACGCGGCGTCCGGGCGTTGTCGGCGTGGCCCGGGTTTGGACACGGTTTGGATACGTAAATGTCAGGGTCCACCCAGGATCAGCTTCGCCAGCGTGTGTGCGGTCGCGGCATCGGCGGCCGGCGGAACACGTGGCTGTAGGTATCGATGGTGATGGCCACGTTCGCGTGGCCGAGCCGCTCGCTGATTACCTTGACCTCGTGCCATCCGGTCGCGTTCGAACTGCCGAGGCGTAGGAGTGCCGCACGTCGTGGAGCCGTATCGGCGGGAGCCCCGCCTCCAGGCAGTGCCGTCGAAACCAGGCGGAGAGCCGCTCGGGGTTGATGAGGCTGCCATCCTCCCAGGTGAGGACGAGCCCGGTTCGCGACGTCCCGAGGTGGTCGGTCTGTTCGTCCTGCCAGACCGGTCCGGCAGCGATCCGCTCCTCCAGCTGGCGTCGCCGATGCTCTCGCAGGGCATCGACCGTCGAGGGGTCGAGCGCCATCGTCCGTGCACCCTCCTTGCTCTTGGGGCGCGGCTTGAAAGTGGGCTTGCTGTCGAGGATCCCGAGCTGCCAGTTGACAACACCAGGTCGGCGACGTTGCGCTTCACCTTCGCACGTTTGACGGCTCGGCCAGCGCCTTGTGGAGGATGCCGTGCAGGTTCGTGAGCGTTTTGGGTGCGACACCGTCGTGGAGGGCGGGGGAGCAGTCGTGGTCGCGGGAGGTCACCCCGGCGGTCACGCATCGGCCCAGGCGCTTCCAGCCTGTCGTAGAGCCGGTCGAGGTCGGCCGGTACGAGCTGTTGGAGCGCGATGTGGCCGAGGTACGGGACGACGTAGGCGCGGACGTAGGTCCGGTACTGCTCCCAGGTCGACAAGCTGACCGTGCCACGATGTCCCCGCGCCGTCGCCGCGGCGGGCTTGCGTGACGGCAGCCACTCGTCTTCGAGCCACTGGCCAACGGTCAGCTTCTCGGGCGCGATGTAGGAGCCCGCTTTGAGGTCCGCCAGCACATCACGCAAGAAGCGCTGTGCTTCCCGCTTCGACGTGAAACCTCGCTCCGCGACCACGTGCGGTTCGCGCCGCCGTCGAAGCATGCACAGCGGGGACTTCTTTCGAGCGGCCCTGACCGATGCCACCTGTCACCTGCCGACCCGGGGTTCGAGTCCTACATCGGCGCTTACCAGGCCCAGGCGTTGGGGTCCCAGCTAGCGTCGTCCGATGCCTGATCGCTGACGAGTAGTGGTCGCCAGAATGCTGCGAGTGCCTCCTGTGCCGCGGCTGTTGTCCTGGCTTCCGTAGTCGCGTACATAGGCGTGGAGATTCTCGGCCAGGTGTTGGGCGATCGAGATGGCCGGCACGGTGGGTGGCTCGATGCCGGCGAAGCCGAGCAGATCGCGGAGCTGCAGTCGCTCCAGTGGTCGGCGATCGCCGGGGACGGAACTGACGTCGAGTTGGAACCGCTCGAACTCGCGCCCGTCCAGCAAGGCGAGGACGGGGTAGCGCACCCCTCCTTGCTCGGTCTCGGCAGTCATCGGCCGGGCAGCGCCGACCTCGAAGCGGAAGCCGTCGCCCAGGTCGGTGTCGACCGCCTCCTCGAGGATGTCACCGAAGTGATCGAGGTTGGCCCGCCGGGTGGCATCGGCGTCCTTCGTGGCTCGTGCGGCGGTGTCCAGTCGAGCCAGCAACGCCCGGCCTCCCTTGAGCGCCCATGACCCTGGGGGCGCGACCAGGGCCAGTCGCGCGAGGAGGCGTTGGTGGGCGATCTCCTTGCGGCGCCGATCCAGTGGCACACCTGTGCTGTGAGCACGGCGCCGGAGATGATCTTCGAGTGCGGTGCGTAGCGCTGCGGCGGTGCGGTAGCGGTGTTGGCCGTCGGTCACGACGAGGCGGCCGTGAGATCAATGAGCGGTCGCGTGACCTCGCCGTGGGCCTCGAGCGCTGCGCGCAGGCGTCGTCGGGTTACGAGGCCGCGCTCGAGCGCTTGCTCGGCGGCCTGCGTGTCGAGGTCCGGACCGGATCGTTGGAGCAGGTCGATGATCGTGCGCTCAACCGTGGTGACGGGAACGCCGGCACGTTCGGTCCGCTCGCTGTCGCCCAGAGGTGCGGTATGGACCATGACGCCTGGTCGCCGGCCGCGGAAACGTCGGGGCGTCGTGATGTGGATCACGGCGGGCATCGCGGCGGTCAACTCGTAGATGGCGAGCGCGGTGTCGTGGCTGGCGGCGCAGCCCGCCGCCGCGCCAAGTATTGGGCAGGCGAGAGTTGGAACCGGGCGTGATTGGGCGCCATCGCCCGGGACGGAGAATCCGCGTTTCCCCTGTTCAGGTGGGTTTTCGGGGCATGGGGTGGGACGGGTCGATA
>JBDNIX010000061.1:0-2869 GCA_041688045.1 Nitriliruptoraceae bacterium | reverse complement strand
CGTAGCCCTCGACCTCGCTGCCAGCAGCGTCCACGAGTCGGGCACCGACGTGCTCTGCAGCAGCCAGTCCCGTCAGCACCACACGTGGATCGGCGGCAAGGGCTCGAAGCTTCGACGGGTGCGCGTACACGAACCTGCGGCTCGCGCGCCGCCCCAGACGAGCCGCCAACTCATCGAGGTCCGCATCGAGCAGGTGCCGACGCAGTTGGGAACGACGCGGCACCGACAGACCCGCCGGCTCCTCGCCAGACAGCAGCGTGAGCAACGCCCACGCGGACCCCGAAGAGAACGGACGCCCCACCGGCAGCGGGAGTCGTTCCAGGCGACGGACCTCAGACACCGGCACGAACCACCGACCCGCCCGACGACGCCGGGCCGTGCTCACTCACGGTGACGGTGAGACCCCCCATCCTCGTTCTACGCGTCGCCTGACTGCCCACAAGCGATCATGCAGTACAGCTGGCCGAGTATCGGCACACTGTTCGCCAGCTTCGGCCTGCGGAACCCGGCGGCGTCATCGATCTGGCGAGCCATCCGGTGGGTCGACATCGGACTGGGCTCGTCGGCCACAGGGCATCCTGACCTCGCGCCTTTCGACCCCGGCCAGTTCACATGACGCCACAATGCAAAGGCGAGCACCCCGGCGTAGGGGTCCCGTCGGGTCTGCGGCCGTCCCGGTGGCCAACGTCGCCGCCCAAAGCCACCGGCGCCGAACGCTCGAGCTCCCTATCTCATCATTCCGAGGCTCGAACGTCGCATTGCCGCCCTGGGTTCGACCCCGGAGCTGCCCGCACTCGCAGACCGTGAGCTGGATGCCCGACCCTTCGACGGGCTGTGGCTGCTACAGACGTCGACAGGCCAGCCTCCCTCGCTGACCGCCTACAACCGTGCGCTCGCCAAGGCCTGCGAGGCAACCGACTCGCCGAAGGTGTCGTCCCACGGTCTGCGCCACACCTACGTCTTACCAGTTCGCGGACAAGATCGCTTTCCCGATGGGCGACACACCGCAGACCGTCAGGTTGATGTGCTCACACGTGCTCGAGGCCTCCAACGCACCAGCTGCCACCGCGATGGATGCAGCCCTCGGCGGCTTCGATGAGCTGGCAGCGGAGCACGCGCCCGAGTAGGGGCAGGTCGTCCCGATTGCCACGGCTGGAACCTCCCCCGGAGCGTTGGGAGCTCAGGTCCCAGCGACGCTGTCGACGAGCCGCTCGTGGCAGGCGCGGCGAGCGCAGAGCAGGATCGTGACCGCGGCGTGTGGAAGCTCCCGCCGGTGCGCGGCCGTTGATGGTGGGCCGCGCTACCGGCACGCGCCGCGCTCCTGCTCGGTCTGGCCGGCCAGGAACTCCTCGAGGGTGGAGGCGAGCACAAGCTGTTACGCGAGTGGCATGCTGCCAAGCCCGATACACCGTCATCCAGACAGCCCCTCTATGGTGCGTCGGGCGTCGTACGGAAGGGGAGGGACCATGATCGGCAGAACCCCGTCGCCCGTGGTCCGCGTGCTCGGACCGACGCGGCTGCGGGATGGTGCAGCACCCAGCCGCGCAGGCACGCCTGATCGCTGCCCTCGTGCTGGCCGGACGCAAGGGCGCGACCACGGATGCGCTCTCGGTCCTCGTCTGGCCGGAGGGGGCTCCGCGGACCAGTCGAGCGTCGCTGCAGAACCACGTGGCCCGTCTGCGGCAGGAGTTGGGCGGGGACGCCGTCACCTGGTCCGACGGTCGGTACCGCCTCGAGGCCGTGACCACGGACGTCGACGTGCTCCTGGGGTTGAACGACGAGCTTGCCCTGGTCCATGAGGTCGACGTCGAGCAGGCCCTGGGACTCGTCCGCGAGGCTCTGGGGTTGTTCCGCGGCGTGCCGTTCGAGGTGCTTCCCGCCGATGCCGTACGCATCCGTCGTCGGTCGCTGACCGACCTCCGACATGGGCTGGAGACTGCCGAAACGGACCTCCTCCTGCGCCTCGGACGGGTGGCCGAGGCCGCAGCCGTGCTGCGTACGCTGGTCGACGAGCAGCCCCACGACGAGATCCGGTGGGCCGGCCTTGTCCAGGCACTCCATGCCGGAGGTCGCCGGGCCGACGCCCTGCAGGTTTTTCGCGACGCTCGCAAGCGGCTGCGCGACGACCTGGGCCTCGAGCCCGGCGCCGTACTCGTCGCCGCCCACCGAGCGGCGCTCGCCGGCCGATTCGCTGGCGACCACGTCAGACGCGGCCCCGCGAACCTCCCACGTGAACGGGTGGCGAGCCGACTCAGGGTCGCGGTCAAGGACCACCGGGTCGTGGTCATCGAGGGCGACGCCGGCATCGGGAAAACAACGCTGGCGGCGGGGATCGACGACCGCCGCCCGGTCGGACGCACCGTGCGGATCACGTGCCTCGACAACCCCTGGACGCCGTTGCAGCCGATCCATGACCTCATCACGGCCCTATCCGGCAGCCTGCGCGTACTCGTCCCTCCCCCCGGACCAGGCACACGGGCGCTGCTGACCCCGGATGCGGCGAGCCCTGACAGCGGGGGACTCGGTATGGTCGCAGACGTCTCCGACGCAGTGGTCCGCGGACTCGCCGACCGCCCAACGACCCTCGTGCTCGACGACGCCGCACATGCCGGGCCGACCACGTGGCGCATCCTCCAAGGCGCCCTCGACCTCGTACCGACCCTGCGGCTCGTCACGATCGCGCGCCAACGGGAGACACTACCGTCGGCCCTCGTCGACGGGGCCGCCGTCGTCGCGATTCCCGGCTTGGACCTCGACGAGGTGGAAGCGCTCGTGGGCCACCTCCTTCGCCGCCCCGGACGGGTCGGACCGCTCGCCCGATGGGCACACGGCGCAACAGGCGGCAACCCCCTGTTCGTCACCGTCCTGG
>JBDNIX010000372.1:0-23436 GCA_041688045.1 Nitriliruptoraceae bacterium | reverse complement strand
TCGTTGCGCGACCTTCTACGGCGACGACCGAAGGCCCTCTCGGGCGGCGAACGCCATGAGGTCGCGCTGGCGCGGTCTCTGGTCCGCAGGTCGTCCGTGCTGCTCATGGACGAGCCGTTCACCACGGTCGATCCGGTACGACGCGGTCTTCTGCTGCGTGAGCTGATCCGTGTCCAGGAGGGATATGGCGTGACCCTGTTGATCGCCACCAACGACCAGCGCGTTGCGCTCGGGCTGGCCCACCGCGTCGCCGTGATCGAACAGGGTCGTCTGGTGCAGGTGGGCACGCCGACGGAGATCTACAACCGGCCTGGGAGCGTGTTCGCCGCAGGCTTCATCGGCACGCCGCCAATGAACCTGATCGACGGCGTCATCACGCGCATCGATGGCCGTATCCATGTCAGGGCCGGTCCTCTGGCACTGCCGACCTGGGCCACCGGGCTCACCGGCCACGTTGGTGAGCCCGTCGTGGTGGGCGTCCGGCCTCAGGACGTCCAGATCGACCCGCAGCCGCGCGGTTCGCAGCAACGGTTGCAGGTGGTGCGGCGCGAGTTCCTCGGCGCCGAGGTGGCGCTCCACCTGGCCACGCAGGCCGACTTCCGACTTACGGTGATCGTTGCGCATCCCGGCCCGGACATCGACGGTCGGGTGGGCATCAGCGTGCCACCGGCCGCCGTCCACCTGTTCGATCCCGTCCAGGGCACCCGGATCGTCAGCGGTATCTGACGTAGCTGGCTGAGCGGCGTTGGGTGATGCACCGCCCTGTAGAGCTGACGGTCAGCAGCAAGAACGGTCAGGCGCGCCCGACGTCACCGGGCGACACTGGAGGTGGACCACGGCGACCCGATCATGTGGCGGCGCCGTGGTCATTGGCGCCTCGACGTACGAGTGGATCCTCCGACACGGGGACGGAAGGTGGCCCTAGCAGCTGCCGGCCTGGGTGACCAGATCATCGTCCACATCGCACCGGTGACTCTTGGCAGTGAGGCACCGCTACTGACCCGGAACATCGGCCTCCGCGATCGGCCCACCGGTGGTGAGCAACAGGTTGAACGCATCCCATCTGAACGCAGCCGAAAGCTTCCGGCGACGACCTCAGAGCAGGTCGCGGTCGATGCGCTCGTCCCAGTTCTCGCTGTGGATACGGATGCCGCCCTCGAACGCATCGAGTTCGGCCTGGACCCGGAACGCCGTCGCGGACGCGGTCAACACGGTCCGCGTGGTGGTGCGGACCTCCCAGTCACCGCGCTTGAAGCGGCACGTCCACCACGTCTCCCCGCGGAGCGAGCCGTAGTCGTGAGCGCGGGAGGTGTAGGTCTCCTCCGTGCGGGACTCGATCTCCAGATCGAGGTCGTCGATGCGGTAGACGCCGACATCATTGACCACCTCCAGGCGCGACTCATCGCGGACGAGGTCGCGGACCACGTTCCACGACTGTTCGGGGCGACGCACCACGGTCGTCGCCAGCGGCGGGCCTGCCTCCGGTGGCCCGAAGCTCGGCACGCGATCGGCGTCGTCACGCTGCGGTCGGACCGGCAGCGTCAGGCGACTGGCTGCCGGATGCAGAACCAGCGTGACCGGCTCCGGCGCAGGCCAGACCAACGGCCAGTACACGGTCGACAGCGACAAGCGCAACCGATGCCCCGCCGGGAACCGCTGCGCGACGTCGTTGAGCTGCACCCGGATCCGGTAGCGCTCGCCGGGCACCAAGCGTTCCGGCTGCTCGCTCGAGTGGCGATGGGTGAGGTTCAGCACGCCGTACGTCACCCGCGTCGCCCGTCCGTCCGGCAACACGTCCGAGAGCCGGACGGCCACCATCGCCACCGGACGGTCAACCTGCACCTCGAGCTCGACGACCGGGGAGCCGAGGATCTCGATCGCCTCCTCGAGCGGCTCGGTCTCGAAGACCAACGCCCCACCGTCGTCCTCACGCTGGTCGTGTGGCAGGTCGGGCGGAGCGCCGTAGGAGCACCACTTCCCCGCGAACAGCCCGGAGCTGAGCGGCGACTGGATCGTCAACGGATCGGCCGACGCCGCTGCAGGTTCCTGCCGCAGGCGGCCGTGGTCGAGGTGGAGGACGTGTTCCTCGATCGATGGCGGCGGCCACGCGTCCTCGGCGATGAAGCGCCCAGGGCGTCGCTCGTAGTCGGTGGTGGGCGGCACGCTGTCCTGCATCCACGCCGTGAGCATCGGCTCGTCCGTGACGCCGGTGTCGACCCCCTTCAGCCACTGGTCCCACCACCGCAGCTCCTCCTGCAGAAACCCGATCGCCGGGCCGGGCTGCCCGAGGTGGGGGTAGAGATGCCGCCACGGTCCGACCAGCCCACGGCGAGGTACCTCGAGGTGCTCGAGGAGTCGGAACACGGCGTTCGAGTACCCGTCGGCCCAGCCACTGGCCGCCATGGCCGGACACCGGATCGCCCGGTAGTCCTCACACACCGAACCGTGGCGCCAGTAGCCGTCCCGGTTCTGGTGGCGCAGCCACGCGATGGGCCACGGCTCGTTGCCGCTGAGGCGGTCGAGCCACAGCTCACGCCACCGATCACCCACCACCTGCGGGTCCGGCGGAAAGGAGTTGTGGGCAAACATCGTCGAGGCCCACGACAGGTTGTCGCCGAGCAGGCATCCGCCCATGTAGTGCACGTCGTCGGCGTACCGGTCGTCGGTCGAACACAACGTGATGATCGCGCCGAGCTCGGGCGGCTGCAGCGCGGCGATCTGCAGCCCGTTGAACCCACCCCACGAGATCCCGATCATCCCGACCTGTCCGGAGCACCAGGGCTGCTGCGCGATCCAGCGGATCACCTCCAGACCGTCGTCGAGTTCCTGCGGGAGGTACTCGTCGGCGAGGATCCCCTCCGAGGCACCGCTGCCGCGCAGGTCCACCCGCACGCACGCGTACCCGTGCCCGGCGATGTAGGTGTGGTGGGGTACGTCCCGTTCGGCGGTCAGATCGTTCTTCCGGTACGGGATGTACTCCAGGACACCTGGGACGGGGTCTCGCTCGGCGTCCTCCGGAAGCCAGATGCGGGCCGCCAGCCGGGTGCCATCGGCGAGGGGGATCTCCGCGTGGAAGACCTCACGCACCGGCCGCGGCAGGGACGTCACCGTGCGCACGGTCGGCCTGCCTTCCCACCGGGTCGGGCGGCCCGGCGTATGAACCTCGGCGTCAACGAGCCCTCGGTGCGAACTCGAACGGCAACATCTCGCGGCACTCCACGTACTTGTCCAGCAGGTCCTTGGTGTCGTCCGCGCCGAGGTACAGCTCGCAGATGGCGAAACTGTAGCTGTCCTGCTCGAGCAGCTCGGAGAGCTTCATCCCCACCTCAACCTGGGGCTTGATCACCGCCGAGGGGAAACGCTCCTCGACCACGGCGATCTCTTCGGCGGTGGGCACGCGGGTCACCTCGGTGTCGCCATCGAGGTCGAACTCGCGCCAGAAGAACTTTGCCGCGCAGGCGTACGGGCCCTGCCCGTGCGGGAAGTGGGGCTGATCGCCGCACGCGACCTGGACGGTGACCTGCTGGTTGGTCTGCCCGTCGACCTTCTGGAAGATGTCGCTGTGGGACTGGGACACGCGGGTATTGATTTCCAGCAACCAGACGTGGTTGCGCTGGCGGTCCCAGAAGTACTCGATGTTGAAGGCGCAGTTGTCGAAGCCGATGTGCGGGATGACCTTGCGCGCGATCTCGGCCATCTCGTCACGGACCAGGTCGGGCAGCGTCGAGGGGTACTCGTAGCGGAAGAAACTGCTGTTGTTCTGGTAGCGGATCGAGTCGATGATCCCGAAGTCCTGGACGGTGCCCTCGGAGGAGTAGCCCTCCAGCGTGCACTGCCAGCCGCCGATGATGCCCTCCGCGAGGCAGTGGTAGCCGTCGACCTCGGCGACCTCGCTGGGCAGGTCCGCCCGGTCGAGCACGAAGTTGAACGGTTCGGAAATGAGGTGGATCTCCTCACGGATCTGTGCGACCGCGGCCTCGAACTCCTCGCGGCTGCTGATCCGAAACCCCAGCATCGAACCCGACGACTTGATGGGCTTGATCCAGAAGGGCAGCTCGATGTCGATGGCATCGAAGGCGTCGTCGTCGAACGGATCGAAGGCCTGGAACGGCGGGATGTGCTCGGGGATCACCTCCCGCTGCACCAACCGGCTCCAGTACTTGTGCTCGCACTTGAGCAGGCTTTCCAGTGACGGCGAGCGCACCCCGAACTGCTCGCAGAGCAGCGGCAGCATCGTGCTCACCGGGAAGTCCATGTAGCCGGTGATGGCGTCGACCGTGCCCCCGGTCCCCTCCTGCCAGTCCCGGATCTGCTGCTCCGCACGAACGAGCATGTCCCCGATCGGGAAGTCGTAGGTGTCGTAGACCTCCGCCGGGTCGATGACGCCGTGGAAGGTGTAGCGGCCAGCATCGCTCATCGACCGCAGCTTGTCCCGGTTGAAGTCATCCAACCCGATGATGAACACGTTCGTCGTCGTCACCGTCACAGCCCCTCCGTTGCGACGACGATAGGGCATCCGGCTGGCGACCGCAGCCAGGACGCCAAGAGCGCTGGCAGCGCACCGTGACTGGGGCCGATGGTCCCGCGCACCGGCGACCAGCTGCGGCCCGCGCAGGTCGTGGATCTGGTGGGCGACGACCGCCAGCAGCTCGTCGTCGTGCGAGATACCAACCACCGTCAGCCCGTCGGCTGCGACGCGTCGAAGCAGGGTGTGCCACAGTTGCGCCTGGGTGATCGCATCCAGAACGACGCTGATCTCGTCGGCGATCACGACCTGTGGGCGGGCCGTCAGCGCACGCGCGGGGGCGAGGCGCTGCAACTCGCGGTGACACCCTCGGTGGTGGTCGCGTCGTGGGTGCGTTGGGTGCTCACGGCAGGCTCAGCGCTGGAATTCCGAAGTCAGCGTCAGGGTGAGCAACGTCGATGACGCGTAGCTGGTCGATCGCAGTGACGTCGGCCCGATTGCAGGTGTAGAACGGGAGGTCGTTGGCAACGGCCACCGACGCGATCATGCGTCGTACGAACGTGCCGCGGGATTGCCACCGGCCGACGCAGAGAGGCGGCGACCTGCCCGCACGCGCGGCTGGCGCATCGAACGGGATCGGCTCGAAATCGGCTTCGGCCTGCTGGAGATGAGCTTGTCGGGCCGAGCGTTCTTGCTCTGTGCGAATGAGGCCCAGGGGACCGACGGACAGCTCGGCCAACGTGATGGTGGAGATCAAGGACCTCCAGGCCACGTTCGACGCAGAGCTGCCGCGCGTGCCACCTGCCGTTCCGACCTCAACTGGGGCGTAGGGCTACGGGCGTTGTCCTTGCGCGGGGCCGGCGAGGCCGTTGCGTTGCTCTGCGAGCCACGCGCGCGTGTCCTGGCGGTTGGGCCTCCCCCGCTATGTGGAGCTCCGCATAGCGGGGGGAAGCCCAGTTCAGGCCCCCTCGACCACTTTGCGATGTCGACCAGTCGAGGATCAGTCGATGCCGTCGAGAACGGCGCGGAGTGCCGCTACGTGGGCGTCGAGGGCTGTTCGTCCGGTGTCGGTGAGCTGGACCCATGTTCGGGTGCGTTGTCCGCGGTTTCGGGTCTTGTCGATCTCGACGAAGTCGTGGTCGGCCAGGACGGTCAGGTGCCGGTTGAGATTGCCGTCGGTGACCTCGAGGGTGTCCCGGAGGGCGGCGAAGTCGGCCGCCTCGACGGAGCTGAGCAGTGCCATGATCCCGAATCGGAATTGTTGGTGTACGACATCGTGGAGTTGGTTGACCGGGTGTGGTCCTCCGTGGTCCGGATCGGCTGGTTGGGTTCCGGGCCGATCACTCACCGTTCTGTTCGATGCCCTGTGCAGTGGCACCGGTTGGGGCCGTCGGCAACGCGATCAGGGCGCAGGGGCAGGCCACGGCACCCATGGTCAGTGTGGCGGCGGCCTGGATCTGCGGGTCGTCGGTGGCGAGCATGACGGCAGCGGTGGCGAGACCTGCGGCGGCCACTATGGCGACCAGTCTGGATCGATACAGCCATGCGAAGCCGGCCAGGCCGGCAGCAACCACCAACTCTGGCGCGCCCTTGTCGGCACCGGCACCCAACACGGCCGCAACGCCCAGGGTCCTGCCTGCTCGCATCGTCACGGTCTCGAGCGGGTAGCGATGCCGGGCGTGTTCCCCGGTGTGGGAGCGGTGTCTCTCCTGGAGTCCGGCCCCGACGTGCGTGACAGTGATACACTACAACAACGTCGCGCATCAAGGAGGGTGTCATGGTTGCGGTGAAGCCCCACCCAACGGTGGAAGTCGAGCTCGGAGCTCAGCGACACACCATCAGTCCGCTGCAGATCCGTGTGCTGCGCCTGTTGGAGCTGTTCGCGTCGAAGTCGGCGATGGCCGACTTCTTCGGCGTGCAGCGTTCCCAGCCCGGCCAGTGGGCGCGCGGCGCCACGCCTGCCGGTGCGACCGCAGCGCTGCTGGCCGACCTGTCGTTCGTGTGGGAGCGCGCCACGGAGGACCAGCCCGACGAGGCCGTTCGCATCTGGTTGTCCTCCCCCAACCGGTTCCTCGGTGAACGTCCGCTGGATGCGGTCAGCGGCGGGCGCGTGGCCGAGGTCATCACCGCCTGGGACGCCTACATGGAGGGCAGCTTCGCGTGACGCTGGCGTTCCGCGTCGCGTGGGTCGCCGAGAACTTCGAGCAGCTGGACCAGACCGACGAGTTCCATCCGCTGCATGCGAACCTGCGGCGCCAGGGTGCCGGGCGCGTGGACAACCCGAGCCACTACGCGACGCTGTATCTCGCCCGCTCCGGCGCAGCCGCCTGCGGGGCAGTGTTCGGGGATCTGCAGCCCATCCCCGCCAGCGCGCTTGTTCATCGCGGGCGTGCGGACGTCACCCGCTGCCTGATCCGGATCCGCCTTCCGGACACGCTCACGCTGATCGACTACGACGACGCGGCCGTCTTGCAGCAGCGCGGCGCTCGACCCTCCGATGTGGTCCGGCGCGACCGGGAAGCAACGCAACAGCTCGCGCTGAGCGACTTCCTTCGCCGGCGGCAGAGCGGAGCGCGCGGGGTCGCCTGGTGGTCCTACCACCACCCGGCCTGGCGGCCGCTGGCGCTATGGAGCGACGAGATGGACCACGACCGCTGGTTCGCTGACCTTCAGACCGACCAGGTCGAGCCCTTGACACTCGACCACCCGGAGCTGGTCGTTGCCGCGGCCACGTTGCGTCGCGATCTCGACCCTGACCGTTGACGTCGTACTGGCTGCGAGCGGCGACGGACTCCCCGAGGCCCTGACTGCGCCCAGGCGGGTCAGCACGCGATCCGCGTAGCGAGAGTCACCGAACCACGCGGTAACCGCCGTGTTGTCACGGTGGACGCCTTCCACAAACACCCGTTGCCGACAGCCGAATCAGGCCAGTTCGGCGAGCCAGTTCTCCAGCAGCCGTTGCCCGACGGCGCCGGACTTCTCCGGGTGGAATTGCGTCCCGACGACACTGCCTTGGCGCACCAGGCAGGGAAAGTCCACGCCGCCGTACGCGCACCGACCGACGACCGGCTCGTGCGCATCGGGAACCGCGTAATAGGAGTGCACGAAGTACAGCCGCTCCCCCGCGACCCCTGCCAGCAATGGGTCGTCGTCATGACCCGCTGCCGGATGCACGACGTCCCACCCCAGGTGCGGGACGATGGCGGTGTCCGGGAACCGCTCGACCCGGCCGGTCAGCAGTCCCAGCCCGGGTTCGTCGCCTTCGTCCGATCCCTCGTACAGCAGCTGCATGCCCACGCAGATGCCGAACACCGGCTGGTCGTTCTTGATCCAGGCGCGCAGCAACTCTTCGAGTCCGGACCGTCGCAACTGTGCGAGGCAGGAAGCGAAGTGCCCCACGCCCGGCACGACCAGCACGTCCGAGGTCGCCGCGGTGTCGGGATCGCGCGTGATGAAGGCATCGGCACCCGCAGCGTCGAATCCGCGCTTGGCGGACCGGACGTTGCCGGCGTCGTAGTCCAGCACCGCCACCCGGAGCCGTTCGGTCACTGCAGCACGCCCTTGGTCGACGGCGTTCCCGTGCCGGTGACGACCACGGCACGACGCAGGGCGACCGCGACCGCCTTGAACACCGATTCGAAGGTGTGGTGGGTGTTGTCACCCGACAGGTTGTGCACATGCAGGGTGATCCGCGAGTTGGCGACCACGGACTCGAAGAAGTGCTTGACCAATGACGTCTCGAAGGTGGTGCCGATCACCTCGATCGGGACGTCGCAGTCCCACATCAGGTAGGGACGACCTGACAGATCGATCGCGACCCGCGTCAGCGCCTCGTCGATGGGCACCGTGGCGTCGCCAAAGCGTTCGACGCCCGTGCGATCACCCCATGCTTCGGCCAAGGCCTGTCCGAGGGCGATGCCAACGTCCTCCACCGTGTGGTGCGCGTCGATCTCCAGGTCACCCTGCGCCTTGACCGTGAGGTCCAGCCGTCCGTGCCGACCCAGCTGATCCAGCATGTGGTCGAAGAACGGGATGCCGGTCGCGATGTCGCACGTACCCCCACCGTCGAGGTCCACCTCGACCTCGATGCGGGTCTCCTTGGTGTCGCGGGAAACGCGACCGACGCGACTCTTCACGGCAGTGTCCTTGGGATCGGGGCGAATCGGGGCGGATCGGAGCAGATCGGGGGGCTCGGGGCAACGAGGGGTTGGATAGCGGATCACCCCACGCCAGGATAGGTGTGGTCAGGGGTGAGCGAGCACGTGTGCCAGCGCGGTCAGGAAGGCGTCGTTCTCGGCGACGGTCCCGATGGTGACCCGGACGCAACCTTCCAGGCGCGGCCGGTCGGAGAAGTCGCGGACCAGCCCGCCGTGCTGCAGCAGCCGATCGAACAGGTCCGGCACCACCGAGCGGATCAGCACGAAGTTGGCGACGGATGGATACACCTCGAGGTCGCCGTGCCGACGTAGGACCGCAGCGACGCGGTCCCGTTCGGCGGCCACGCGGACGCGGTGTTCGAGGAACGCGGACTCCTGCTCGATGGCAACCAGCCCGGCTACCTGTTTGATCGCATCGAGGTGGTAGGGCAACCGGACCTTCTGCACGTCCTCGACCACCCAGGCCGGACCGATGAGGTAGCCGAGCCGCAGCCCTGCCAGCCGGAACGCCTTGGACAGCGTGCGGACGATCACCAGACGCGGCAGCTCCTCCAGCAGGGGCAGCGCGGTCTGATCGTCGCCGGCGAACTCGATGTAGGCCTCGTCGACCACGACGAGTGCCCGCGACCCGTCGTGCAGGGCCCGGAGTGCGTCGTGGCCGACCACGGTCCCCACCGGATTGTTGGGCGACGGGATCATCACGATGTCGGGGTCGTGCTCGGCGACGGCCGCCGCCGCGACGTCGACGCCCAGGTTGAAGTGCTCGTCCAGATCGATCTGCACGGTCGGGGTCAACGAGGTCCGACACAACTCCGGGTACATCGAATATCCCGGGCGCACGTACAACGCCAGCCGGTCCGGTCCGCCGTAGGCCTGCAACAGCTGCTGCAGGACCTCGTTGGAACCGTTGGCGGCCCAGATGCGGTCGGCCGATGTCCCCAGGCGTCCCGCGAGCGCCGTCCGCAACTGCCGGTGGGGCCGGTCCGGGTAACGGTTGAGTTCGAGCGCCTGGATCCGACGGCCCACTTCCTCGAGGTAGCCGGGTGGTGGCGGTTCCGCGGTTTCATTGGTGTTGAGGCGGACGGGCACGTCCAGTTGGGGCGCCCCGTAGGGCGACACCGAAGCCAGGTCCGGCCGGACCGGTACGCGGGTGGTGGGGGTGGCGGTCGGAGGCAGGGTGCTCACGTGCGCGGGTCCAGCCGGACGTCGACGGCCGCCCGGTGCGCCGGCAGGTCCTCCGCGTCGGCGAACCGTCGGACGTCGTCCGCCAGGAAGCGCAAGCCGTCGTCGTCGCACTCCAGGAAATTGACCGCGACCAGGAAGGACGACGTGGTGAGTCCGCCACTGAACCGGGCGGTACCGACCGTCGGCAGGGTGTGGTTCGGCCCGGCCGCGTAGTCGCCCAGGCTGACGGGGGTCGGAGCGCCGATGAAGGTCGTCCCTGCGTAGCGGATTCGTTGCGCCACCTTGCGGGCGTCGGCCGTCTGGACCTCGAGGTGCTCCGCCGCGAACGCCTCCGCGACGTCGATCGCGTGGTCGATGTCATCGACCAGAGCGACCGTTCCCTGTTGCTCCAATGCGGTCGTGATGCGTTGTACGTGCTTGGTCGCCAGCAACTGTCGTTCGATCTCCGCTTCGACGGGCGCGACGAGTTCCTCGTTCGGGGTGATCAGCAACGCGGTGACCAGTTCGTCGTGCTCAGCCTGCCCGATCAGATCCGCGGCCAGGTGGCGGGGATCTGCCGTGTCATCGGCGACGATGGCGACCTCGGTCGGCCCGGCGTAGCCCTCCGTACCGATCAGCCCTTCGGAGACCAGTTGTTGCTTGGCCAGCGCCACGTACAGATTGCCGGGACCGACGACCTTGTCGCAGATGGGGACGCTGCGCGTGCCGTACGCCATCGCGGCGATGGCCTGCGCACCCCCGACGCGCACGACCCGGTCGACACCCAACAGTTGCGCCGCCGCCAGAATGGTCGCGTCGGGCCATCCCGTGCGGTTGCCCTGTTCGTCGACGCCCGTCGGTGGCGTGCACAACACGATCTCTTGCACACCTGCGACCTGGGCGGGGATGACGGTCATCAGGACCGTGGAAGGAAGCGGGGACAGACCCCCAGGGACGTACACGCCGGCCCGTTGGATCGGGTTGAACCACACGCCCATCCTGGCACCATCACGCTCGTCCTCCCACGCCTCGGGCATGGCTCGCTCGTGGAACCATCGGACGCGATCGATGCTGCGTTCGAGCGTTCCACGCAGGTCGGGATCCAGGCCGTCCAGTGCAGCCTGGAGCACGTCCGCCGGGACGACCGGATCGTCGAGGTCGATGTGGTCGAAGGTCTGGGTCAGCTCACGCAGGGCGTCGTCCCCCCGCTCGCGGACCGCGTGCAGCGTGGCGTCCACGCCGTCACGGGCCGCACGGAGATCGACGCGGGGCCGTGGGAGGCGGTCCCGCGGATCGGTGCGGTCACCGCGCAGATCGAGAACGGTCAGGCGAGCCATACGGGAGCCTTCGTGGGTGGCAAGCTTGCAACGTACAGGTGTCCGCAGGGTATCCAGCGGACGGTCCGTCCCACCCGGTGCGTCAGCCGCCGCCCGACCCATTGCGCCGCCACGGTGGCCCTTCGGCCTCGCGAGCGTCGGCGAAGACCCGGTCGCCCGCACGGTCTTCGATCGCGTCAGGACCAAAGGCCGCTTTCAGTTCCCCGAAGAGACCCGCCCGACGCTCTACGCGCAGATCGTCGCCCAGCCGGTAGACGCTCTGGCCCCCGTCGCCGCCGACCACGCGCAGGTGCACGGGGACGGCCCCCGGGTGGTTGCCGAGCACGTTGCGCAGTCCGGTGACCGCATCACTGGTGCACTGCTGCGTCGCGAAGGTCACGACGACCGGTGCGCCCAATGCGTCGGACAGGTCGGGTGCGGCGACCTTGTTGGCGGTCAGTTTTATCGCCCCGTCCCGAACCTCCAGTCGGCCGGTCACCACCAGCACGGCATCCTCTATCAGGACGTCGTGGGCGACCCGATAGGTCGCCGGCCAGAACACGACCTCGACGGAGCCGACCAGGTCCTCGATCGTGGCGACCAGGTAGGTGTCCCCTTTGCGTGTGAACTTCTTGGTCTGCGCGGTCAGCACACCACCGATCGTGACGGTGTCGTTGTCGTTCTTCTCGCGCAGTTCCGCGCAGGTGGTGTCGACGTTCTTCTCCAGCACCCGCTCCGTACCGAACAGCGGATGGTCGGAGACGTACAGGCCGAGCATCTCGCGTTCGAGCTTGAGCCGCTGGGCCTTGTCGAATTCGTCCTCGCCGATGACGGCTCCGTCGTCGAGGTCCACCGCGTCACCGGCATCGGCGGTCGTGTCCTGACCCCCACCCATCGCATCGAACAGCGAGAACTGGCCGGCGGCCTCCGCCTTCTTGCGGGCCTGCGCAGCCTCGACGATCAGTTCGTAGGCCGCCAGCAGGCCCTTGCGGGTATGGCCCATCTGGGCGAACGCCCCGGCGAGGATGAGGTTCTCCAGCGAGCGTTTGTTGAGCACCTGCCCGTCGACCTTGGCGCAGAAGTCGCGGAAGTCCTGGAACCGTCCCTGTTCGCGCCGGGCGGTCACGATCTGTTCGACGATACCCTCACCGACCCCCCGGACCGCGGACAGGCCGAACAGGATCGCGTCGTCACGCGGGGTGAAGTCCGACCCGGACTCGTTGACGTCCGGTGGCAGCACGGAGATCCCCATGCGACGACACTCGTTGAGGTAGAGCGGCTTGTTGTCCTTGTTGTTCTTGACGCTGGTCAAGAGCGCGGCCATGTACTCGACCGGGTAGTGCGCCTTCAGCCAGGCGGTCTGGTAGCTGACCACCCCGTAGGCGACGGTGTGGGATTTGTTGAAGCCGTACTCGGCGAACTTCTCGATCAGGTCCCAGAGGTTCGCGATGAAGGCACGGTCGTAGCCGTTGGCCACTCCGCCCGCGATGAACTGGTCCTTCTGGGCCTCCATCAGGTCGCGGATCTTCTTGCCGACGGCCTTGCGCAGCGCATCGGCTTCAGCCATCGTGAACCCGCACAGATCGGTGGCGATCTGCATGACCTGTTCCTGGTAGACGATGACACCGTACGTCTCGCCGAGCACGGGTTCGAGGTCCGCGTGGTCGTAGGTGACGTCCTCCACACCGTTCTTCCGGTCCGCGAAGGCGATGTGCATGTCCATGCCCAACGGGCCCGGGCGGTACAGCGCGAGGAGTGCCGAGATGTCCTCGAACCGGGTCGGCTTGAGCCGGCGTACCAGCGTCTGCATCCCGGTCGAGTCCAGTTGGAAGACCCCCAGCGTGTAACCGGTGCCGAGCATCTGGTAGGTCGTTGGGTCGTCCATCTCCCCGAGCAGCTCAGGGTCATCGAGGTCGATGGCCACGCCGCGGTTGTCGCGGACGTGACGTTCGGTGTCGGACAGCACCGTGAGGTTGCGGAGCCCCAGAAAGTCCATCTTCAGCAGGCCGAGCGCCTCGGAAGCGTTCATCTCGTACTGCGTGACGATTTCGCCGTGTTCGGTCTTGAGCAACGGCAGGGTTTCGGTCAGTGGCTTCGCGCCGATCAGGACCGCGGCAGCATGGATGCCGTGCTGGCGCTTCAGACCCTCGAGCTTTTCGGCCGTCTCCAGAACCCGCTTGTAGGTCGGATCCTCGCGAGCCTCGCGCAGTTCGTGGGACTTGCCGTACGCCTCGCTGAGCGGCGCCTCCTTGCCCTGCACCGGCGGCGGCATCATCTTGGCGAGGTCATCGCCGACCTTGAACGATTCGTCGAGGACGCGGGCGGCATCCCGGATCGCAGATTTCGCCTTGATAGTCCCGAACGTGACGATCTGCGCGACGTGGTCGTCGCCGTACCGCGTGGCGGCGTAGCGGATCATCTCGCCCCGACGGCGGTCGTCGAAGTCGATGTCGATGTCCGGCATGGACGCGCGGGCCGGGTTCAGGAAGCGCTCGAAGATCAACGTGTGCTTGATCGGGTCCACCCGGGTGATGTCCGTGCAGTAGGCGACGACCGATCCCCCGACCGACCCACGGCCGGGACCGACCCGGATACCCACCGACCGTGCGTACTCGCACAGATCGGCGACGATCAGGAAGTAGGCCGGGAAGCCCATCTGGTCAATGACGTCGAGTTCGTACTCCACCCGCCGCGCGACGGCGTCCACAACCGGATCGCCGTAGCGCAGCTTGGCGCCCTCCCACACCTTGTGACGCAGGAAGTCGGACTCGCTCATCCCCGGCGGGCAGGGGAACGCGGGCAGCAGGTCCAGACCGAACTCGATCGACGCCCGGCACATCTCGGCGATATCGAGCGTCGCATCCAGCGCCGCCCGGTGGTCCGGGTACTGCGCGCGCATCTGCGCCGCCGTCTTGACGAAATAGTCCGGTCCGCTGAACCGGAACCGATCGGTGTCGGTGATGCGCGACCCCGTCTGGATGCACAGCAGCGCGTCGTGTGCTTCGAAGTCTTCCTGGTCGGTGTAGTGCGAGTCGTTGGTGATCACCGTGCGAAGACCCAGTTCGGCGGCCAGCTTCTCCAGCTGCGGGAAGGTCTTCTTCTGCTCCGGGATGCCATGGTCCATCAACTCGACGAAGAACCGTTCCGAGGTGTAGATGTCCTTGAAGTCGCTGAGGACCTGCCGGGCGCCGGCTTCGTCGTCCTTCAGCAGGGCCTGGTTGACCTCGGACCCAAGACAACCGGACAGCGCGATCATGCCGTCGCTGTGCTCGGCCAGGAGTTCCTTGTCGACGCGTGGCTTGTACCAGTAACCCTCGAGGTAGGCGCGGGTCGACAGGCTGATGAGGTTGCGGTAGCCGGTGTCGTCCGCGGCCAGAGTGGTCAGGTGGTAGTAGCGCTGACGACCGTCCGACCCACCGAGCTGCTGATCGCGGCGGGACCCGATCGCCTGGTAGACCTCTGAACCCAGGATGGGGTTGAGATCCCGCTTGCGCGCCGCCTTGAAGAAGTCGACGAGTCCGAACAGCACCCCGTGGTCGGTGATGGCCACGCCGGGTTGCCCGTCGGCGGCCACCTTGTCCATCAGCTCGTCGATCTTGGACGCACCGTCGAGCATGGAGTATTCGGTGTGCACGTGCAGGTGCACGAAGCTGTCGCGGTCGCCGGTCGTCACGTGCTGATCACTCCCCACGTCGGGCCGTGACCGATGGCACGACCGGGACCTCGCGACACCGGTGCGGTGCGCGATGACCGGCAGCGCACGTCACGGCGGCTCATCGAACCGGCAGGTGGTCGGGGAAGGAGAACCACATGCCTGTTGTTCGCCGGGGACCGTATCACCCGGTGACGGTTCGTCAGCGAACTTCGGGTAGGAATGCGGGTGCGCTGACACCCAGTCGCGCACAGGCAGCCACCAGATCGGGCGGTGGTGGCTCATCGATGATGATGTCCGCGCCCGTGATCGGGTGCGCGAACCGCAGCGATGCCGCGTGCAGCAGCGGACGTTCGGCGCCGAGCGCCGTGGCCACCGCAGGTCGGCTGCCGTAGGTCGCGTCGCCGATCACCGGGTGACCGATCGCCGTCAGGTGCACGCGGATCTGGTGCGTACGTCCGGTCTCCAGCGTGCAGGCCACGAGCGATACGACGGCGCGCACCTCTCCCGGGACCTGGCCCGTCCCGAGCGTCGCATAGCGCGTCACGGCCGACTTGCCGTCGGCGACCACAGCGAAACGCGTGCGACTCGCCGGGTCGCGTCCGATCGGTGCCTCGATGCGCCCGCGGGCATTGGCGGGCTCGCCGAGCACCAGGGTCAGGTACCGACGGCTCACGTCCCGTGCGGCCAGCGCCGCCACCAACCGTTCGTGCGCGACGTCCGTGCACGCCACGATCAGCAGCCCCGAGGTGTCACGATCCAGTCGGTGCACGATCCCGGGCCGCCCCTCGCCTCCGGCCGCAGCCAGGGGGATCCCGGCCGCTTCCAGCGCCTGGACCAACGTGTCGTCCACGTGCCCTGGCCCCGGATGCACGACCAGCCCGGGGGGTTTGGCGAGCACCAGCAGATGATCGTCCTGGTAGCGCACCGGGGGCAGCGGCGGCGCCGCGGAGGGCACGGCCTGTGCAGGCATCCGCACCTCGACCCGTTCTCCTGCTCGCAGGCGGTGCTGCTTGGCTACCGCGGCCCCGTCGACGGTCACGTCTCCGGCGGCGATCCGGCCGACGACCTGGTTTCGGGAGACCGACAGGACGTCCGCCACCGCGACGTCCAACCGTTTCCCGGCGTGGTCGTCGTCGACGACGAACCCGGTCACTGGTGGTCCCGGTCGATGCCTGGCTGGTCGACGGTGCCCCCGGACTCCTCCCGTGTCGTCCGACGTTCCTCGAGCCACAAGGTGACGACCAGCAGGACGAAACCGACGGTAATCGCACTGTCTGCGACGTTGAAGCGGGGAAACGTCCCCCACGCGACGAAATCCACCACCTCGCCACCGCCGAACGAGGGCGCGTCCGAACCGCCCTCACGGACCAGTCGGTCGATGACGTTGCCGATGGCGCCCGCCAGCAGTAGACCGTACGCCCCCGACTGCCAGGCGGACGAGGTACGGGGCAGGGTCCGGGCGACGATGACGATCACGACCACCGTGACGACCAGAAAGATCCAGGCCGGTGCCGGCAGCCCGAAGGCACCTCCTGGGTTGTAGATCAGCTGCCAACCGATGTGGGGACCGAGCAGCGCTACGAACTCGCCCGGTTCCAGCACCGCTTCGGCAATCACCTTGGTGATCTGATCCAGGGCCACGACGATCATGGCGACGAGCACGCCGACGACGACCGACCGGCGCGCCGCGCGCCGCGCGCCACCGCCGGGAGGGCTCGGGTCGACCGTCAGCTCAGCGTCCCGTCTCATCACGCCGCTTGCAGTCCAGACACAGCTGGGCGTACGGCAGGGCTTCCAGGCGGTCCGCGTCGATCTGCCGGCCGCAGCGCTCACAGGCCCCGTAGGTGCCGAGGTCGATGCGCCGCACCGCGTCGTCGATCTGGATCAGCAGGTTTCGTGCGTGCTTCGACAGCGACTGGGCGGTCTCGCGTTCGAAGCTGGCGGACCCGCTGTCCGCCGGGTCGTCATCGAACCCGCCGTCCCGCCAGTACTTGACGTCGGCCTCGGCGTCCAGGCCCTTGACCTGCGCCAACAGTTGCTCACGCTCGTCCAACAACGCGGCGCGAACCTTGCGCAGTTGGGTCTTGGTGGGGGTTTTCCGGGCAGCCATGGGCGCGGACCGTAGCACCCACGGGTGCGAACACACCACCGTGGAACGGTGGTCGGGCGACCGGCGTCCGCTCAGGCGACCGAATCCTCCACGGCATGCAGCGCAAGGCGCGCTCCAGCGGCTGGGTGGTGGCGCCTGCTCCGCGCGACCCGTTCTCGATCATCGGCCGCGTGTTCGGCCTCGACGGCGCCGATCGCATCACGGACGCCGGCTTCGTAGGCGGCCGGGTCATCGAACAGGTAGGCCTGGCGCACGAGCCGCTGGAGCAGTTGTTCCATGCTGGACCTCCGGGGGTCACGGGTGGCGTCACGGTGGGGCGTCACCTCGGGCATCGGCAGGGGCGCCCCATCGGATGCACACGACGCTACGCCGCCGATGTATCGGCCCGGTAACGCTGCCGTGTCTATGGTGGGAAGCCCGGCTCTGGCCGCGTAGACTGACCGGCGTCAGAACGCGATGACGAGGACACGGTGCGAGGAGCGCCCCGCCACGAGCGAGCCGGGTTGGTGCAAGCCGGTGACGGGGTCCGCGCGTCATCACCTCACCAGCGGTCGTGCCGATCGTCCGCCATCCTCACCGACAGGCACCACCTCGAGGTTGCAGGTGGACGGACGCCAGGCACGAACGACGCCCACTCGACACGTGGGACGGTCGGGGCAACTCGACCGGCAGACCAAACGAGCGGGTCGCGTCCGTCGTCGGACGGGGCCAACGAGGGTGGCACCGCGGTGTGCGCAGTAGCTGCGCTCCGTCCCTCGGGACCGGCAGGTGATCGCCGTCCCGCGGGATGGCCCGACCGATGATGAGCGACCGTGACTGATCAGACCCACCCCTCGACCGGTTCCACCGACCCGTCGGCGCCGGCCTGGCCCAAGGTGCCTGCGCGTCCGGACCTGCCAGCGCTGGAGCTCGACGCACTCGCGCTCTGGGAGGAGCACGACGTCTTCCGCACGAGCATGCGCCAACGTGCCGATGCACCCGTGTGGACCTTCTTCGAGGGGCCTCCGACCGCCAACGGCAGGCCGGGGACCCACCATGTCGAAGCGCGGGTGTTCAAGGACGTGTTCCCTCGGTATCGCACGATGAAGGGCATGTCCGTCCGCCGCAAGGCCGGCTGGGATTGCCACGGGTTGCCGGTCGAACTGGAGGTCGAGAAGGAACTCGGGTTGGACTCCAAGGCCGACATCGAGGCGTACGGGATCGAGGCGTTCAACGAGAAGTGCCGCACTTCGGTCCTGCGCTACGTGGGAGCCTTCGAGGACCTGTCGGACCGGATCGGGTTCTGGATCGACAACGACGACGCCTACCGGACGATGGATCCCGCCTACGTGGACAGCCTGTGGTGGGGTCTGAAACTGCTGTGGGACCGCGACCTCATCTTCGAGGACTTTCGCGTGACCCCGTACTGCGGCCGGTGCGGCACAGGGCTGTCCGACGCCGAGGTGGCCCAGGGCTACCAGACGGTCGAGGATCCTTCGGTGTACGTGCGGTTCCCCCTGGCCGACGGCCCGTTGGCCGACGAGCATGCGGCGCTGGTGGTCTGGACCACGACGCCCTGGACCTTGCCGTCCAACACGGCCTGTGCCATCGGGGCGGACGTCACCTACGAACTGGTGCGCACGTCCGACTTCGGTGTGGACGTCGAGCTCCTGGTCATCGCCGCCGACCTGCGCGCGCAGGTGTTGGGCGAGCACGCCGAGGTCGTCCGCCAGGTCGGCAGCGACGAGCTCCTCGGCCGGCACTACTCGCCACCGTTCCGGTTCGTGCCGATGCCCGACGGCGAGGGCGACCCATTCTCGATCGTCACGGCCGAGTTCGTCACGACCACCGACGGCTCGGGCATCGTGCACATGGCGCCGGCGTTCGGTGCCGACGACATGATGATCGGCCGGCGTGAGGGATTGCCGGTCGTCAATCCGGTTGATGCCGAAGGCCGGTTCGCGACCGGTCCGTGGCAGGGCGACTTCGTCAAGGATGCCGACCCGGGGATCGCCCGCGACCTGCAGGAACGCGGCTTGCTCATCGCGGCCAAGACCTACACCCACACCTATCCCTTCTGCTGGCGCTGCAAGCGCCCGTTGATCTACTGGGCGAAGCCGTCGTGGTACATCCGCACCACCGCCAGACGCGACCAACTCCTGGCCAACAATGCGACGATCGACTGGCACCCGGAGCACATCCGCGACGGCCGGTTCGGCAACTGGCTGGAGAACAACGTCGACTGGGCGCTGTCACGCGACCGCTACTGGGGTACGCCGCTGCCGTTCTGGCGCTGCAGCGACTGTGACCACGTCGAGGTGGTGGGTTCGCGCGCGGAGTTGTCCACGCTGACAGGCACGGACCAATCGGACCTCGACCCCCATCGTCCGTACGTCGACGCCATCACCTTCCCGTGCCCGGAATGCGGCGGGTCCACCCGGCGCGTGCCGCACGTCGCGGATGCCTGGTACGACTCGGGGGGCATGCCCTATGCCCAGTGGGGCTACCCCCACCAGGGTCAGGAGGAGTTCGCCCGGCACTATCCGGCTGACTACATCTGCGAAGCCATCGATCAGACCCGCGGCTGGTTCTACACGCTGCTCGCGGAGTCGACCCTGCTGTTCGGTGACAGCTCGTACAAGACGTGCCTGTGCCTCGGGCACATCGTGGACGAAGACGGCCGCAAGATGTCGAAGTCCACCGGCAACGTCCTGGACCCCTGGGAACTGATCGAGCGTCACGGTGCGGACGCCCTGCGGTGGTTGATGTTCGCCGAGGGCAACCCGTGGGTTTCACGACGGGTCAGCCATCCCCTGCTGGAGGACGTCGTCCGGAGGTTCCTGCTGACCCTGTGGAACACCCACGTGTTCTTCACCACCTACGCGGCGATCGACGGGTTCGACCCGGTGGGGCCGGCGCCCGCCGTCGCCGACCGTCCCGCCTCCGACCGGTGGGTACTGGCGGAGTTGGCCGCCCTGGTGGACACCGTGGACACCGCCCTGGACACCTACGACGTCTCGACGGCGACGACCCGGCTGGAGCGGTTCGCCGACGATCTCTCCAACTGGTACGTCCGCCGCAACCGGCGGCGCTTCTGGAAGGCCGCTGCCGACGCACCGGAGGACAAGCGGGCTGCGTACGACACGCTGCACACCTGCCTGACGACCGTGGCGCAACTGCTGGCCCCCCTGACCCCGTTCCTGGCCGAGCGCCTCTGGCAGGATCTGCAGGTGTCGCAGCGGACCGACAGGCCGATATCCGTGCACCTCACGGACTTTCCCGAGGTTCCGCAGGCGTGGCGCGACGAACCGCTCCGGGTCGCCATGGCAACCGCCCGCCGCGTGGTCGAACTCGGGCGGCAAGCCCGTAACGACAGTGCGGTCCGCGTCCGGCAGCCGCTGGCCCGGGCCCTGGTCACGGTGCCGACGGCCGAGCGCGCGGGGCTCCAGGGACTGCTCCGGGATATCGCCGAGGAACTCAACGTCAAGGAGATCGAGCTGTCCGACGGCACCGGCGATCTGGTCGAGCGTGCTCTGAAGCCGAACTTCCGCGCACTCGGACCCGTCTTCCAGAAGCAGGCTCCCACGGTCGCCTCCGCCATTTCGGCGTGCGACGCCGCCGAGGCGGCACAGATCGCGACGGCGTTGGACCAGGGGTTCGCGACCCTCTCCGTCGATGGCGAACCGGTCACGATCACTCCCGACATGGTCGAGGTGGTCGAGACCCCGCAGACGGGGTGGGCGATCGCCAGCGAAGGCAGCAGTTCGTTCGCGTTGGACACCGAGCTGACCCGCGAGTTGCAGGTTGAGGGCGTGGCCCGGGAGCTCGCCCGCGCAATCAACGACCAGCGCAAGGCCGCGGGGCTCGAGCTGACCGACCGGATCGAGCTTGTCCTGGCGGTCACCCCGGAGGAGCTCGACGAACACCTGCAGGCGGGGGGCCATTACGATGCCCTCGCGGCCGAAGTCCTGGCCACGGCGATCCACCGTGCCCCCGTTTCCGATGGAACGCCGGTCGATCTGGGCGACCTCGGTGCCGCGCAGGTGGCGATCCGATCGTGAGGGCGGTCGTATTCCGGGCGCTGCTGCTCATCACGTTCTCGGCCGGGGCGGTTGGCGCAGTCCGCCAGCGACTGGAGGTCGCCGCGATCCGACGGGGCGAGCTCCCGCCAGCGTCAGCGGCAGCGGACGTGGAACCTCGGGTCACCTACGGGCCGTTGGGACAGCGCCTGGGCGACTGGGTCCCGCCACCCCCGCGCACCCCGTGGGGTCGCTCCGTCGCGGGTGCCTGGGCCGGTCCACTGACGGTGGTCGGGTTCGCACTGGCCGTGCTGTCGGGCAAGCGCCCCATCTGGGATGCGGAACTGCGGTGCTTCGTCGTTCGGGGCGCCGGAGGGCCATCACGGCTGGCCCTGCGGTCGGTCGGAGCGCATGCGAACACCATCGGGCAGATCGTCATCGCGACACAGGAATCTCCCTCCCGGATCCTGCTGGCGCATGAAGCCACCCATGTCCGACAGGCGGAGCGCTTCGGCCCCCTGCTGTTCCCCGTGTACGTGTGCCTCGGGGCACGCTACGGCTACCGCGACAACCCGCTGGAGCGTGCCGCCCGGGCGGGAGCGCGGCGGTACCGCGATCAGGGTGTCGAGGTCGACTCCTCGGTCTGACGGTGGTCGTCGTCCGGCACATTCTTACGAGGACATCCCGTCGCCGGCGATGTCGACCCGCGGGATCTCGTCGGTGTCAGGACCATCCGAGCCGCTGTCGTCATCCGACGGCTCGGCGCCCGTCTGCTCGCCGTCGGTCGGCTCGCTGTCGGTCGGCTCGCTGTCTGCGGCCTCGTTGACGCCGCCCTCCGAGGCCTGACCCACCTCCTCCACCGATGCGGCGAGGAGCGCGTCGAGCGCCCCCTGTTGGGTGGCGATGTGGTCGCGCAGGAACGCTCCCGCTGTGACCAGCTGCGCCCGGATGTCATCCAGGCGCTCCCCCAGTTGCGCACGTTGCCGGTCGTAGGCCTCCTGCAGCTGCGCGCGTGCCGCCTCGAATTCCTGCCGCTGCTGTGCTTCGAGAGCCTGTCCGTCGGCGATGATCCGTTCGACCTCGGCGCGGGCCTGATCAGCATCGACGTCGAGGTCGCTGAGTGCGGCCTCGCGCAACTCGTCGGCCTCGCGCTGTGCCTGTTTGATCGTCTCCTCGGCGACGGCGTGCGCGGTGATCAGCGCCCGCTGCACCGTGCTCTGCGATTCCTCGGCTGCTGCGACCTTGTCCGTCGCCGCGTCCAACTGTGTGCGCAGATCCGCGAGCTCATCGTCGGTCTCGCGCATTTGTTCGGCGATGCGCCGCAGAAGGTCGTCGACCTCAGCGGTCGCATAACCGCGCAGCGCCTGCCTGAGTTCGACCTCGACGATCTCCTGGGGGGTGAGGGACATCGGCAGCTCCTGTCGTGCTACGGCGGTCTCTGGGTCGTGGGGGTGTGCGGCGGGTCACACACGGCGTGGTGCTGCGGCGGATCAGCAGACGATGCGTTGCAGGATGATGATTCCGAAGAACAGGATCAGGATGGACAGATCCAGACCGATCCCGCCGATGCGCAGGGGCGGCAGCGCCCGTCGGATGGGGGCGGCCACCGGCTCCACGAGGCGACGCACGCCGAGCACGAACGGCATCAGGGGGTCCGGGGGCCGCGGGACCCACGAAAAAATGACATGGAGCAGCAACACGAACTGCGCCAGCGTCAGTCCGAAGCAGAGTGCCTGACGGACAACGGTCACGCGTCGCTCCCCGTCGCGAGCTGATAGCCGAGATCACCGAGGCGGCGACGCTCCTCCATCGACAGATCCACGCCGTCGGGGATCAGCAGGAACGCACGGCGCCCGACTTTGGACAGGTGTCCGTGCGACGCGTAGGTCAGTCCGGAGACGAAATCGACGACCCGCCTGGCCACGTCGGAGGGGGCACCCGAAAGGTCGAACAACACCGGTTGGCCCGTCCGGTAGCGCGAGCCGATCTCCTCGACATCCGCGAAGGCACGGATCTCGACGACGGCCGCACGCGCGGGTGGCGTCCCTCCGACCGGCCGCATCGCCACGTCCCCGTGGATGGCACGAACGTTGCCGGGGGCCGGCTCCTCCGGCAACGGTGTCGGATGCTGGGGGTTGGCGTTTCCCCGCCGTACCGGTGCATGTTCGGCATGCGGGTCGTCGATCGGTTCGAAGCGCTCCGGGAGGTCGTCATAGCCTTCCTCCGGCTCTTCCTTCAGCCCGAGGTAGACCAGCGTCCGGTGCCAGATCCCGCCGCTCATCTACACATCCTCCTGCGGTCGCCATGGACCGCCTGCTCGTGTCCCGAACAATGACGTGCCGACACGAACCATGGTCGCGCCTTCGGCAACGGCTGCTTCCAGATCGCCCGACATCCCCATCGACAGGTGCATGACCTCCGGAAACCGCTCCCGGCACGCGTCACGGAGTGATCGCAACGTCGCAAAGTGTGGACGGGCGCTTGCGACCGGATCGGCTCCGGACGGTGGGAACGGGGGGATGGTCATCAATCCTTCGATAGTGAGGTTCGGGAGATCCCGAGCGTAGGCGA
>JBDNIX010000371.1:0-2801 GCA_041688045.1 Nitriliruptoraceae bacterium | reverse complement strand
TCCGGGACCCGGCGGCGGCTGCGGCGCCGCGTCCAGGGCGGCGGCCCACCATGCCACCTCGGCGTCGACGACGTCCGCGGGGACGTCCAGCAAGACCGCGTCGAGGTAGCCGTACGCACCCTGGCGTGGCGCGACGGGCGTCGGCGCGACGAGCGTCGGCACGACGGCGTCCGCATCGATGATGCAGTGTGGGAGCCCGGCGGGGTCGGCCACGACCGTGTACCCCTCGCCGAAAACGGCAACCTCCCGGCCGCCGAGCCCGACCAGGCGTGCCACCTCGGCGTCCCTGTCATCTGCTTCGAGGTCGAGATGGTAGCCCGACAGGCCGTCGCCGACGGACTGGATGTGCACCTCGACCGCGGACGTGGCGTCGACCAGGTGGGTGAACGCGCCCGGCGCATCCACCGGGTCGGCCGACAGAGCCTGCGCCCAGAACGCCGTCACCACCGCCAGATCCGGCGCCGGAGCGTGGATCTGCAGGATGCGCAGGCGCAGGCTCACAGGTTGTCGCCGTGGGCCTTGGTGCGTGCCGCCCAGGTCTTCAGCGGCAGGCCCCACAGCTTCACGAAGCCTTCAGCGAGGGTCTGGTCGAACTGGTCGCCTTCGTCGTAGGTAGCCATCTCGTAACTGTAGAGGGCGGAGTCGGCGCTGCGTCGACCGACGACCGTGGCCGAGCCCTTGTAGAGCTGGACGCGGACCTCGCCGTTGACGTACGTGTTGGCCTCGTCCATGAACGCGTCGAGCGCGTTCTTCAGCGGGCCCCACCACAGGCCGTTGTAGATCAGCTGGGCGTAACGGCCTTCCTCGGTGCGCTTGTGGTCGGCGAGTTCCTGTTCGAGGCACAGGTCCTCGAGGTCGCGGTGTGCGGTGATCAGCGTGATCGCCGCCGGGCACTCGTAGATCTCGCGGCTCTTGATGCCCACGAGCCGGTCCTCGATCATGTCGATGCGGCCGATGCCGTGCGCACCGGCCTTGGCGTCCAGCTCCGCGACCAGCTGGTTGAGCGGGAGCTCCTTGCCGTCGAGGCTGACGGGCAACCCGGCACGGAAGGCGATGATGACCTCTTCGGGGTCCTCGGGCGCTTCCTTGACGCTGACGGTGCGCTCGAACACGTCCTCCGGCGGCTGGGCCCACGGGTCCTCGAGGATCCCGCACTCGGCGGTGCGGCCCCAGGCGTTCTCGTCGATGGAGTACGGCGAGGCCTTGGACGTCACCGGGATCGGGATGCCGCGCTCGTTGGCGTAATCGATCGAGGCGTCTCGGGTCAGGCCCCACTCCCGGATCGGCGCCATGGTGGCCAGGTCCGGCGCCAGGCACATGGTGCCGACCTCGAAGCGGACCTGGTCGTTGCCCTTACCGGTGCAGCCGTGGGCGACGCCTGCGGCGCCCGTCTCGCGGGCGACGCGCACCAGGTGCTTGACGATCAGCGGCCGGGACAGCGCGGACACCAGGGGGTACTTGCCCATGTACATCGCGTTGGCCTTCAGAGCCGGGGCGATGAAGTCGGTGGCGTACTCCTCGCGTGCATCGACGACCACCGCGTCGACCGCCCCGCAGTCCAGCGCCCGCTGGCGGATCTCGTCGAGGTCGTCGCCCGGCCGCGGGCGCCCATCGAGCGCGACGCCCTGGCCCACGTCGACGGCGCACGCCACCACCTCGACGTCCTTGTGTTCCTTCATCCACTGGATGGCGACGGAGGTGTCCAGGCCGCCGGAGTAGGCGAGGACGATGCGTGGCTTCATGGGGTTGCTCCTGAGGGGGTACGTGTCGTGCAGGGATTGATCGCAAGATGGCGGTGGTTCGTCCGGATCAGCGGGTGAACAGCCCGGCGCGGCCGGCGAGGTCGTCGGCGAGTGCCCGGCCGGTGGTGCCTTCTTCGGCGACCACCAGGACCGTGTCGTCGCCGGACACGGTGGCGATGACGCGTTCGAGCTCCGCGAGGTCGATCGCCGAAGCCACCGGGTGCGCGCACGCGGGAGGCGTCCGCAACACGGCGAGGTTGCCGCTGGCGGTGACGTGGGTGACGAACCGCCGCAGCGTCTCGTCCAGCCGCTCCCGCGCGGAGGACGGACCGGGGTCGGGCGTCAGCCGGTAGACCAGTGAGCCGTCGGCGCCGCGAACCTTGATGGCGCCGACCTCACCGAGGTCGCGGCTGACCGTCGCCTCGTGGACCTCGACCCCGTTGGTGGCCAACGCGCCGACGACCTCCGCCTGTGAGCGCAGGTCATTGTCGACGATCAGCTGTCGCAGCAGCCGGTGTCGGCGGGTCTTGTCGGCCATGGTGGGTGTCAGCTCCCGAGCAGCAGGGCCAGCAGCGCCTTCTGCGCGTGCAGGCGGTTCTCGGCCTGGTCGAAGACGCGCGAGGCGGGCCCGTCGATGACCTCGGCCGCGACCTCCTCGCCCCGATGGGCCGGTAGGCAGTGCAGGAAGATGGCGTCGTCGGCGGCATGCCCCAGCAACTCCGAGGTGACCTGGTACGGCGCGAAGGTGCTCAGACGGCCATGCGCCTCGTCCTCCTGCCCCATCGATGCCCACACGTCGGTGTAGATCGCGTCCGCGCCGGCGACGGCTTCGACCGGATCGAGCGTGACGGTGATCTCCGCGCCGGTCTCGGCGGCCAACTCCGCAGCCCGTGCCACGACGGCACCGGCCGGGGCGTAGCCCTCCGGGTGGCCGATCCGCACGGACATCCCGACCTTCGCGCCGGCGAGCAGCAGCGAGTGGGCGACGTTGTTGCCGTCCCCGATGTAGGCCAGGGAGCGTCCGGCCAGCTCGCCGTGCGCCTCGCGGACGGTCTGGAG
>JBDNIX010000370.1:0-15600 GCA_041688045.1 Nitriliruptoraceae bacterium | reverse complement strand
CACTGGGCTCCTGCCTTGGGTCTTGGCGTCGAAGCGTGCATCTGGCCAGGGATGCTGGATCAGGGCTGGAGGTATCCATCGACTCGCGAGCCGGCCCATACGTTCCCAGGTCAAGCGTGTGCGCTGGCTGCGCCGTTTGAGCGCGCGGTACCAGAGCCGGGTCACTTTGAACCGGAACCGAGCCATTGCACGGCTGTTGGTTGGGACCGCGTAGTACGCAAAATACCCGCGCACCACGCTGGCCAGCCATGCACCTTGCTCGTCGATCGGCAGATGCATCATCCGTTTCAGCTTCACGTTGATGTCGTGCAGCTTGGCGTGCATCCGCTTGGCGATCGTGGTGCGTCTGAGCTGGAACTTCCCGGCCCGTGTAGTTCCGCAAATATGCACGAAACCCAGGAACGTGAAGGTCTCCGGACGGCCAAGGCCACGGTTGGATCGTCGCTCGGCGGCGAACCGTCCGAACTCGACCAGCCGGGTCTTGTCCTCTGACAGCTCCAGGCTGAACTTCGCCAGCCGTTCGGCAAGTTCGGCCTGGAAGCGTCGCGCATCACTTTCGTACTCGAACCCAACCGTGACGTCGTCAGCGAAGCGCACGATGACCATGTCACCGCGTGCATAGCGTTTACGCCAATCATGGGCCCACGTATCGAACGCGTAATGCAGGTACACGTTTGCGAGCAACGGTGAAACCGATGCTCCCTGCGGTATGCCCTGCCCCTCGTCCGACCATCTACCATCCTCGAGGATGCCTGCGTCCAACCATTTGTCGATCAGACGCAGGACCCTCTCGTCCGCGATCCGATGCTCGAGAAATCTTCTCATCCAGTCCCGATCAAGACTGGAGAAGAAGTCGCGGATATCCGCGTCGAGCACCCAGTTCACCTTCTTGCGTGTGATCCCGACCGCGAGCGCGTCCAACGCATCATGCGGGCCACGTCCGGGCCGAAATCCATACGAGAAGCCGAGGAAGTCGGCCTCGTAGACCTCGTTGAGCACCTCCACGACCGCACGTTGGACGACCTTGTCCTCCAACGACGCGATCCCGAGCGGACGTTGCCGTCCGTCCGGTTTGGGGATGTAGATCCGACGAGAAGGCTTCGCTCGGTAGCTGCCACGATGGACCCGACCATGCAGGTCCTCAAGGTTTCCCTTGAGGTCATGGCCGTACTCCTGCCAGGTGACCTCGTCCACCCCGGTCGCGGCCCTCGGGTTGATCGCCCGATAGCCCGCCCGGAGACGGTCGGCAGTCACATGGTGCAACAGCGCCGTGAACCTCGCACTCCTGTCTTTTCGTGCTGCTTCGCGCACACGGGCCAGCGCATGTGGCACGTCATCTCCGTCTCTGCGTACGGGACGTGGTTTGCTGGCCGTGTTCCCCTTGGCCGGTCCCCTTTCCTCCACAGCCTCCGCCGCCGCATCACCGGCATTGTTCGGCCGCTTCGTAGGTACTACGGAACCGTCAGACTTCCCACCCTCGTTCATCCTGGGATTACCGCCTTGGCGTTGCCCAGACCGCCCGCCGCACGATCACAGCGACGGGCAAGGATGGGACCTCCCGGTTCTCGCGCATGAAGGTTCCGTACATGCCCAGGGTCTTCGACCGCGCAGGGTCCCACGGCAGCTCGCGCATAACGCTGCCGCAGATGTTGCCTTCCGCACGAACCGACGGCGTCGGCACCCCAAAAGACTATGTTTCGCGGCTCAATGTCCTGGCCTGCACGTACCCCTGTCAACGCTTCGCCGACGCCCTCACCGGCGCCAACGCATGACTCGGGGTCACCCCGGGTCGCTAACCCTTCGGTGTAAGGCTCTTCCATCCTCTCCTCCATGCCGGTTTATCCCGGCGCTCCGAAACGCCCCTTCCCAACATCCGATCTGCTACGGCTCGGATCCATCAGGCGCGCCGGCAGCTGGCCGATATTTTCGGTCCGGATACGCTATCGTTCACATAGCGGTCTTCTCCCGCTCGGACCTCATCGGAAATCGTGGCATCGGGAGGAGGTCGCCGCGAGCTGTGCAACAGATCCTGGCACGACGGTCTTTCGTTGACATGTCACAGGAAACGGAGCGCACGATGTCGTTGTTCTCGACCGTCAGGTCGCCCGATCATTCGAGGCTGCCCCGCGACCGATCCGTCGAGGTTCCAAGGGCGTCGCTGACCGAGGATGTCGAGGAACAGTTCTCTCTGCCCCGACATCTCCTGGTCTCCCTCGCCGGGATCACCGCGGACGCAGCCTCCCTGCAGGAGCGTTGCGTGGACACCCCGCAGCTCCACGCAGCCCTCGGAAGGATCCTCGACAGGCTAACGGCCTCGTCGACAGCAGCTGCGGGCGCGCCGCAGACCCGGACTGACCTCTCAGTGCCCGGCCACCAGTCGTCGGCGGCCGACAACGGCCACGGAAGGAGGCAGCCATGGGAATCAGCATCGGAGTCGGAACACTCGTCCTGATCATCATCCTGATCGTCGTGTTCATCCTCTAGACGCCTCTAAATGGGGCGCGCGCAGTGACCAACTCATCAGCAGCAAGCTTGGAGAAGCCCGTGACCACAACCGGTTGGATCATCCTCATCGTCGTCCTACTCCTCGTCTTCGGGGGTGGCGGCTTCGGCTACAGCCGTCGCGGCAGATAGCGGCCGACAGGATCGACGGCACCCTTCGACCGCTCGGCCGAGCCCATCACACCCGGCCTCATGGGCTCGGCCTGCTGCGGTCTGACACTGCCTCCGCGAGCAGGCCGCGATCGCGACCCGCGAATCGAGCAGATCAAGAACCACGCGCGCGAACTCAACATCCCCGCCCAGCACGATCCCTGCTGCCGAGTCGGCGCTTGCCGGGTCGCCGGACACGAGGACGGTATGAACATCCCGCGGTGGGAACCCTGTACGCGCTCCAAACCCTCGGCGTCATCATCCCACCTCACCCCACGCCGTCTCCGAGTTCTCGAGAAGCACGCTGGGAGAGATTCGAACCCCCGGCCGCGTGATCCATAGTCGGCAGAGCCCGGTGGCAACCGGTGTTCCGCCACAGCACGAGGTGACGCTGACCTGGGCCTGTACGTCCAGTCCGCGGCGGATGCCCCCACCTGCCGCGCGGCGGGCTCACTATGGCGGCAGCTTCCCGGCAGAGCGGGCCGGTCGACGCCGATCGTCCGTGCGCAGCTGCTCGCGTGGGCAACCGCCGCGCAGCAGCGTCGCCCCGACGTGGCCCTCGACGTGTCACTGGGTAGCTCGATCGGCCACGTTGACCACCCTCGTCGTCCGCGACGTGAAGGCCGCCGCCGGTTCAGTCCTCAATGGTCGAGCGTTGGCCGCACAACAAGACCGAGGTGGCAGCCGGCTGACCCCGCTCACGGAACAACACCCGAGGAGTCCCAATCTCAAGGGATCCGTCACGATCTCAACCACACCGACACGGCACAGTTATCGCCCGGTTGAGGGCGCTGATCCGGCCCCGGCCGGCGCCTGATCGATGCGCAACCAGCGCCTGCTCCGCGCATCGCTCGTCGAGCGATGCGCGGTCATGGACCTCCAAGACTGGCCTCGACGGCTCTCGCCGCGCGCATCCCGGCGCGGAGCGCACCTTCGACGTGTCCGGCGTAGGCGTCGTCGGTCTCCGTCGATGCCCAGTGGATGCGCCCACCGGCGGCAGCCTCCTGGAAAAAGCGGTGGCCGAAACCCGCCGTGGACGCGCCTGGTGAGCGCTGCGTCGGGGTGGTGTGCCTCTCGTTGGCCCAGTCCATGACGATGATCTCGCGTGGTCCGTAGGCATGTTCACCGAACAGGCGGGCCAGTTGGGCGCGGAACACATCCGCGATGTCGACGGTGGCAGCACCCGCGGCCGCGGGCGCGAAACCGAAGATCGCTCCCGCGCCGCCGTTCGGGCCGCTGTGGTCGTGGAACTCACGGAACGGACCGCGGTAGCTGAACGCGGTCCCCGCCAGGCCCTCGGCACGCCAAAAGGGCACGTCGAAGACCGCGACCGCCTTGATCGTGTCACCCATCCACACAACGGTGTCGGAGGCAACCTGATGGAGCGGGGCGGGAAGGTCGGGTGTGAAGGTGATCGCTTCCACAGCCAGGGCCGGTGGAACGGCCACAATGACGTGGTCTGCTGTCACGGTCCCACGTGCCGCATCGACGAGGATCCGATGATCGTCCTGCCGGATCCGATGCACCGGGTCACCGAGGTGCAGCACGCCGCGAGGGAGGTCTGCTGCCAGGCCCGCCGGAAGGGACTGCGCGCCGGTGGTGAACCGTTGAGATGGCGTATCGATGGGGTTGCCGTCGAGGCGTTGTGGCGGGAGGTCGGTGGCCTCGAACAGGGCATCGCCGACGACGGCCTGCGGGAAGCTCTCCAACTCGAGCTGATCGAGCGTCGTGACGACCAGCGGCTCGTTGTGCCAGAACCACGTGGCACCGAGGTCGATGGTCAGACCGGAGTGCTCGACACTGAGCGCCCGGCCACCGACGCGATCGCGGGCTTCGAAACACGTGACGGTCCGTCCCGTACGGCTCAGGGCATGCGCAGCGACGAGACCGGCAACTCCTGCTCCCACGACGACGACATCGCAGCTGGGGGTCGTGGGCCTCACCGGTCAGCCGTGGCGTCGAGGACAATGCGAAACCTGGGATCGCCTGCGGCGAGCTGGTGCGCCAGCTCGGCGCGGTCCGCGCCGCGGCCGATGGCGAAGACGGCCACGCGGACCCAGCCTCGCGCCGGCGTCCGTAGCTCGACGTCCTCGGCGACCAGAGACCCTCCGGCCTGCGTGACCCCCATCGTGATCGCACGGGCGGACACCAGATCGTTCCTTTCTCGCACAATGAGCGAGCGCCGTCGTCGCCGATCTCGGTCTCGGTGACCTGGCCTGTGCCGGCGTGTTCGAGCGCGACGGCAGCGGCACGATCATAGGTCTCCCGGTCAGCGGCTGAGAAGCCGCTGAGAACAGCGGCGTGATGGCGTGCCCTCTCAGGGGTCTCTCAGGGCATGTGGGGCACCTTGTGGTCGTAAGCCCCCCCGACACGAGGAGAGAACAGATGAAGATCCGCAGCAGATGGCTCAGCGCCGGTGCAACGGCAGTCGCGCTCGGCGCGGTGGTGACCGGTACCGCGCTCGCCCAGCCAGAGTCCACCCCGGCAGACGGCCCCACCGTTCAGGACAGCAGCGAGGACGAGGTCGAGGAGCAGGACCCGGCCCTCAACGGCTCGATCCCCTTTGCTGACGACGAGTCGGAATCCGAGGCCGACGAAGCCGACCGGCTCTCGGAACTCGACGAACTGATCGGCGAGGACGCTGCGATCGATGCAGCCACCGCCGAGGGTGGCATCGCGGACGGTGCGTCGCTGGAGAACGAGAACGGCACCGTCGTGTACGAGGTTGAGGTAACCCGTAAGGACGGGACCGTTGAGGAGGTCACGGTCGACGCCGGCAACCACAAGGTGCTGGCGCGCGAGGACGAGGACGACGAAGCCGACGATTCCGAGGACGACGAGTCTGAGGACGACGAGGACGACGAGGTGGAGCACGAGAACGAGGGCGAGGAAGACGATCACGCCGACGAGTCAACCGACGTCTGATCGTTCGTGAGGTATCGATCGGCGCCGGGACCGCGCGGTCCCGGCGCCGGCGGTTAGCGTCACCCACCGGAGGTTTGCGATGCGCGTGCTGGTCGTGGAGGACGAACATCGCCTGGCCAGCGCGATCGCGCGTGGCCTGGCAGACCACGGGTTCGCGGTCGAGCTCGCCCACGACGGGCTGACCGGCTACTGGATGGCAACCGAGCAGGACTTCGATGCAATCGTGCTCGACATCATGCTGCCCGAGCTCAACGGCTATGAGGTCTGCAAGCGACTGCGAGCGGCGGACATCTGGACGCCGGTCCTGATGTTGACGGCGAAGGACGGCGAGTTCGACGAGGCCGAGGCGCTTGACCTGGGCGCCGACGACTACCTGCGCAAGCCCTTCCACTTCGTGGTGCTCGTCGCGCGGCTCAACGCGCTGCTGCGCCGCGGCGCCCCTGAACGTCCGGTCGAACTGCAGGTCGGCGACCTGGTGCTCGACCCCGGCAAGCGCACGGCACGACGCGGCGACAGCCCGATCGAGTTGACCCCACGCGAATTCGCGCTGCTGGAGTACCTGCTACGCAACGCCGGCCAGACGGTGTCGAAGTACAAGATCCTCGACCACGTCTGGGGAGCCGACTTCGATCGGGACCCCAACGTGGTCGAGGTGTATGTCGGCTACCTGCGCCGCAAGATCGACCGGCCCTTCGACACCGACACGATCGGGACCGTCCGCGGGCACGGCTATCGGCTGCGTCTGGAGCCCACAGGTGCCTGAGCGATCGCGCGACCGGCTGAGCTTGCGATGGCGGATGGTGCTGCTCGGGGCGGGCGTCGTCATCGCGATCCTGGTCCTGGGCGGGCTACTGCTCAGCGTCGGGCTACGGGCCGTGCTGGTCTCCAACGCGGTGACCGCCGCCGAGGTTCGTGCGCGCGACCTCGCGGCGCTCCTGGACGAAGGTTCCCTGCCCGACCCGATCCCGATCGCCGGGCAAGACGAAGCGATGGTCCAGGTCGTCACCGACGGCCGCGTGGTGGCGGCCAGCAGCAACATCCAAGGTGAAGAGGCGCTCGACCTGCCCACGGCCGCGACCGGACAGCTGCGCCGTGACACCTCAACCGATCTACCCATCGGCGACGATGACCGCTTCGAGGTCGTCAGCCTGACCACCCCATCGGACACGGGATCGACCGTGATCCACGTCGCGGTCTCGCTGGAGGAGATCGACGAGGCCGTCCGTGCCGCCGCCCAGATCGGACTGGTCGGCCTGCCGGTGCTGACGCTCGCGGTCGCGGCCGCCATGTGGGTCGTCATCGGTCGCACGCTGCAACCCATCGACGCCATCCGCAGGGAAGCCGACGAGATCGGCGGTGACGACCTCAACCGGCGGGTCCCCGAACCCCCGACCGCCGACGAGGTCGGCCGGCTCGCGCACACCGTCAACCGCATGCTGGCGCGCATCCAGGACAGCCTGCTGCGGCAACGCCGGTTCGTCGGCGACGCCGCCCACGAGCTACGCAGCCCCATCGCCAGCCTGCGCACCCAGCTCGAAACCGCCCGCAGCGCGACAAAGCCCCCCAACTGGGACGAGGTCTCCGCCGACCTGTTGGACGAAACCCTGCGCATGCAGCGACTCACCGAACAACTGCTCATGCTCGCCCGGCTCGACGCCGCCGAGATGAACGAACACGCCACCGCAGTGGACCTCGACGAGATCATCGAACTGACGGTCCTCGAGTGGCGCACCATGCACAGCGACACGAACATCGACCTCGCCAGGGTCGAACCCGTGCAGATCGCCGGCGATCCGGTCCTGCTGACCCAGGTCGTCCGCAACCTGATCGACAACGCGACCCGCCACGCCACCGCTCACGTCGCCATCCACCTGGGCTGGCACAACGACGATGCGGTACTGGCCGTCGACGACGACGGAGCAGGTATCCCACCCGACCGGCGCACCGCCGTGTTCGAACGCTTCCACCGCCTCGATCAGGCCCGAACCCGCGACGCGGGAGGGGCCGGGCTCGGCCTCGCACTCGTCGAGGACATCGCCCGCGCCCACCGCGGGACCGTCCGCGCCCTCGAGGCTCCCGAACTCGGTGGCGCCAGGATCGAAGTCCGACTCCCCCGCCAGGACTGAACCCATGACCCGGCACCCAGCTCACCCAGCGCCTCTGCATCCGGTGCGAACGCAAGACGCGGCCGGGCGGAACAGCTCCGAAGATCTCGCCTCGGGGTGAAAACCAGCGAGCTCAATGTGCAGGTGCCGGCACGCCAGGTCATCGCGCTTTGGTGCGGATCTGGGCTCCTGCAGCGTCGGTGCCACGTCCTGGCTGAGCGACGCTGTCGTGGCGTGCCCACGCCCTTTGATCGTCAACGTGGGGTTGCTGCGGGTATCCGTACGGTGAAGGTGGATCCCCTTTGGAGCCCGTCGCTGTAAGCGGTGATCTCTCCACCATGGCCTTGCGCGATGGCTCGGCTGATGGTCAGGCCGATGCCGCTGCCGGCAACGTGGCGCCGTGATGGGTCCGCCCGGAAGAAGCGTTCGAAGACGTGCGCAAGGTGTTCGGGGGCGATTCCACCACCCGTGTCGGCGATGACGACGATGGCTTCGTCAACGGTAGAGGTCAACGACGCGGTGACCGATCCTCCGTCGGGGGTGTGTTCCAACGCGTTCTTGAAGAGGTTGGCGAGCACCTGAGCGATCCGGTCGTGGTCGCCGTTGACGATGACCGGCTCGCTCGGGAACTGGGCCTCGACATGGATGCCGTGCTCCTGTGCTGCTGGGGCGTGCCCATCGACCGCTGCACGGACGAGTTTGGTGAGGTCAAGCGGCCGGAAGTCATAGCTGAGCTGGCCTTCTTCGGCGCTGGACACGAGCGAGAGATCCTCGACGAGTCGTTGGAGTCGACCGGTGGCGTCCTGGAGCGTCCCGAGAGTGTCGCTGTCGGCCTCGACGATGCCGTCGGCCAGCCCTTCGTGGTAGGCCCCGATGGTCGCGAGCGGGGTGCGCAGTTCGTGGGCCAGATCGGCCAGGAGCCGGCGGCGGACCGCTTCGGTGTGCTGGAGGGCCTGCGCCATGTCGTTGAACGCCGCAGTGAGATCGGTCAGCTCGTCGTCTGCGGCGGGCAGCGGGGCTCGCTCGCCGAAACGACCCGCGGCCAGCGCGTCAGCGGTGCGTGAGAGCTCTTCGACCGGTCGGGCGATCCTGGTCGCGAGCAGCCACGACACGCCCGTGGCGGCGGACGCGGCGGCGAGGACCCCGATGATCAGCGCCAGGAGCAGGGTTTGGGACAGGGCGCGGTCGAGGTGGTGCGCCAGCACGTCGGAGAGCGGCCCGACCGCACGGCGGATGTGGTCGTGGAAGATCGGCGGTGCAACCAGGAACGCGACAGCACCGAGCGTGCCGGCACCCACGAGGATGACCAAGAGTTGGCCGACGAACAGCCGTCGCACCAGCCGTCGCCGTGGGGGACGCGCGTTCACGCGTCGACCATGCGATAGCCAACCCCGCGCACGGTGCGAACGAAGCGGGGCTCGTCGCTGGTGTCGCCGAGTTTGCGACGCAGGTTCGCGACGTGCACGGCGACGACGTGTTCGTCGCGATACTCCGATGATCCCCACACCCGGTCAAGCAACTGCTGCTTGGAGAAGACCACCCGCGGCTGGGCGCTGAGGGTGTCGAGCAGGTCGAACTCCAGACGGGTCAACTCGACCGGCTCAGCCGCGACGTGGACCTCGCGGGCCGCGGCGTCGACGGTGAGGTCCCCGAACCTTCGTACGCCGCCGATCGACCGGGCCGTGTGGCGTGGGCGGCGCAACATCGCCTGGATCCGGGCCACCAGCTCGTTGGGCGAGAACGGCTTGGTGACGTAGTCGTCTGCACCGACCCGCAGACCCACGATCCGGTCGACCTCATCGGTACGGGCGGTGAGCATCACGATGTAGGGGTCGGCGTTCTCACGCACCCGACGGGCCACCTCGAGCCCATCGATACCCGGCAACATGAGGTCGAGCACGATCACATCCGGCTCGACACTGCCGATCACCTCGAGCGCCTCCTCGCCGTCGTAGGCGGCGTGGACCTCGTAGCCCTCACGTCGCAGGTAGCGCGCGACAAGATCCACCAGGGGACGTTCGTCGTCGACAACGACGATCGTGATCGCTTGGTTCACGCGTGGTGGTCCTGTTCGGCTGCCGTGAGCTCCTGTCGGAGGCGACGGTACTCGGCAACGTCGAGCTCGCCCCGAGCGAGCCGCGCATCGAGGATCGACTTCGCAGCATGCTGCGAGGTCTCACCAGAGGGGAACAGGCGTGCGGTAGCCCAGATCGCGACCAACACCATCACCGCCCAGAACGACGCCATTCCGAGCCAGTGCCACCACGGTGCCGCGGTCCACATCATGTCGGTCCTCCTCGTGCCCTGATGCGCGCCGATTCAGGCGGCAGGCGCGGTTGCCGTGAAATTCCCGGTCACGTGCACCGCGGCCTCTTCGCTCCCTGCCAGCAGCGGGATCGCGAGGTCATGCGGCCCATCCATGCCTGGGTGCATCTGCAACGGGAACTGCAGCAGAACCGAGCCGCCCGGGGGAACCGCGAACTGCTGACCGGCCTGCGTGAGCTCACCGTCGGCATAGACCGGCCCGGGGCAGCAGCCCTCCACCACCTGCGGTTGGCCGGCCATGAAGGACAGCTCGCGGTCGGTGGGGTTGGTGACCTCCCAACCCGGCACGTAGGTGACCCCGAGTGCCACGTCACCCATCGATACCTCGGCATCAGCGATCTCGAGGCCAGCGAAGCTCACCTGCCCCGACGCATCGCCCGGAGCGGGCACCGCCTTACCGCCCATCGGATTGGGCAACGACACATCGGACCCCGTCTCGGTGGCCGGCGCGGCGGACACAACAACGGTCACGGCGACGGCGAGTGCACCCAGGAGGCCGGCGACGAGTAGCAGCAGCCACGTCATGCGCCGCTGCCTGGTTGGGCGCTGGGGGTGGGTCGTGTGGCCCATCGTGGCTCTCCGATTCGGTCAGGTTTGGTTGCGAACCGATCGTGCCGACGGCCGGTGCGGTCAGCGGCAAGGGCGCGTCAAGGAACGGTCAAGGCTGCCAGCACCGGACCTGGTTGGGAACTTTCCACGCTGGCGGCCACGCTGCTGGCATCGGGCGCACCGCCACGATCAGGCGCGCGACAAGGAAGGTTCAAGAACCCGTCAAGGAACGCCTCGTGGCGCGAAGATCGCCGGAGTCGGGGTTACGGTCGCTGCGAACCCGCCACCCACCGAATCTGAAGCGAGGACGCCATGCGCAACCGCTACGTGATCACCGGGGTGCTCGCCGCCGGGGTGCTGCTCGCCGGCTGTGCCGGGACCGACGACAACGCACCCGACGAGAACTCGTCAGAGGCCGAGGCCGCGACGGACGACGATGCACCCGATGAGAGCTCGCCGGAGGCCGAGGCCACCACGGACGACGACCACGGAGACGTGGCGATGGGCGAGCCGGCGGACGCCGCCGATGCCTCACGGACCATCGAGGTCGAAGCACTCGACATCGCTTTCGACCCCGAGAGCCTCTCGGTCGAAGGAGGCGAGGTCGTCACGTTCGTCGTGACCAACACCGGCCAAGCCGTCCACGAATTCACCCTGGGCGATGCAGCGATGCAACAGGAGCACGCCGACGAGATGGCCGAGCTGGACGGCGGCATGGCGCACGACGAACCGAACAGCATCTCGCTCGAGCCGGGCGAGACCAAGGAACTGACCTGGCAGTTCGGTGAGGGCGGCACCGTCGAATACGCCTGCCACGAGCCAGGTCACTACGAGGCCGGGATGCACGGCGATCTCACCATCGGCTGACCGGCCCACCCCCTGCTCCACCCCTACCAGCGAGGAGACAGCCATGAGTTGCGGACACGACGGATGCACCTGCACACCCCCGCAAGCAGCGACGTCCGGCGAGCTGCCCCAGGCCCCCCAGGGCGGCCACGCCGGCGTCGGCGGCTGCTGCGGCGGACACGGACCCCACGACGCTGAGCCCGAGACCGCCGGGTAGGCCCAGTGACCGGAGAGCCCGCTGCTACGACTGCTCGGCCGGGTGGTCGTGGTCGGCGGGACCGCGTACGCGCAGGTACAGGGCCTCGAACGCGAAGATGGCGACGATCCCTCCCACGGCGATGACGACGATCAAGCCGTCTTGGCTGCCCTTCACGATGGTAAACGCGACCAGGGCCACGGTGTCGGCGACGATCGCCGTGAGCGGCACCCAGGCCCGCACGCGAATATCGCCACGCAGGTGGCGGAACACGCCCCATTGGATCGCGATGTCCATCACGAGGTAGAAGATCGCACCGATCGCCGCGATGCGACTGAGGTCGAAGAACACGGCCAGGCTGCCCGCGACCACCACGGTGTACACCAGGGTGTGTTGTCGGATCCCGCCGGGCATGCCGAAGTGCCGGTGGGGGATCAATGCCATGTCGGTCAGCATCGCCAGCATGCGGGACACGGCGAACAGGCTGGCAAGCAGCCCGGACGCGGTCGCGATGATGGCGATGACGACCGTGAAGATGACCCCCGAGTCGCCGAAGGCTGGTCGCGCGGCCTCAGCCAGCGAGTAGTCCCGCGCGGCGACGATCTCGGAGATGGTCAGTGTCGAGCCGACGGCCCAGGACACCAGCAGGTAGACCACGACACAGATGACCAGTGAGATCACGATGGACCGGCCGACGTTGCGGTGCGGATCCTCGACCTCGTCGCCACTGTTGGTGATGGTCGTGAACCCCTTGTAGGCCAGGATCGCCAGTGCGACCGCGGCGAGCATCCCACCCGCGCCGGTCTCGGCAGCCCCACTGCTCGCGGACTGGAAGCTGAAGCCCGCAGCCCACAGGGTGGCGCCCGCGAAGACGAGGATGCCGCCGACCTTGAGCACGGCGGCGACCTTGGAGACCGTGCCGATGGCCTCGTTCCCGGCGATGTTGACCAGGAACCCGGCGATGATGAGCCCGACCGCGAGGACCGGGACCAGGACGCTGGTGTCCTCGACGTCGAACAGGCGCAGCGTGTAGGTGGCGAACGTGCGGGCGACCAGGCTCTCGTTGATGACCATGGAGAACACCATCAGCATCGCGCCGGCCGCGGTCACCGTCGACCGGCCATAGGCACGCGACAGGATCATCGCGATCCCCCCAGCCGACGGGGAGGCGTTCGACACCTGGATGTAGCTGTACGCGCTGAGCCCACTGATCACCGCCGCAACGATGAACGCGACCGGGAACAGCGGCCCGGCGAGTTCGGCGATTTGGCCCGTCAACGCGAAGATGCCGGCACCGATCATGACCCCGGTACCCATCGCGACCGTGCCCGCGAGGCTCAGACTGCCCGCCCGGTACTCGGAGTTCATGACGTTGCCCGCAGACCATGCCGGTCGTACTCGAGAGTCTCGAACAACAGGGTGACGACCCCGTCGCCACGGGCGAGCGGGTTGGCCGCGGCGGTATGGGTGGACGTTTCGAGTGTGACCATGCGGTGCTCCCGTCGTCAGATCCGGGATGCCGCGAGGCGGTGGAAAACACCTGCCGCCGCGGCGGTGAGGCCGACCAGCCATGTGGCGGCGAGCAGCAGTCCCGTGAGGTCATCGAAGCTGGTCGTGAAGGCTGCGTCCACCAGGACCCTCACCGCTCCGTGCGCGGGCATCCACACGGCCCAGGCGGGTGGCGCGGCGCTGAACATGACGTTCTGTGCCAGCCCGACGTCGAGGAACGGCAGCAGGAACATCAGGTACAGCCCGCCGAGGCGCCCGACCAGCGGTCCGAGCAGCACACCGATCATGGCGTAGGTGATGGCGATCACGCCGGTGGCGACCGCGAAGGTGGCCCAGACCTCGGGTTGGAAGCTGACGGCGGTCACCGCCAGGGCGACCGCGCTGACGAGCGCGGCGGCGAGCACGATGACGCCGAGCCGGGCCGTGAGTACCTCGCCGGGGCGGTAGCCGGCGAGGACGAGCCTGCGGTCGGCCTGGGACGAACCGAGCACCACGAACAGCCCGGCCAGGCCGGCCAGGAATGCCACGGTGATCGCGACCATGATCGCACCGTGGACGTCGACCATGGACAGCACCGTCACCGCCCGTCGCCCGGCGTCGACCAGCTCGACCGGCGCCGGATCGTCGGGGGTGACAGCGATCGACAGGCTGATGAAGAACAGCGGCAGCACGATGAGCAGGACCCACAGTGCGATGTTACGGCGGTACTCGCGCCAGGCGTAACGAAACCCCACCCGCAGCCGATCCAGGCTGGTCCGGATCCGTCCATGGGCACGGTGGGCCCGCGCCACCCGGGTCGTGGTCAGCAGCACGATGAACGCCACCGCGAGCCCGCCGATGGTCCAGGCCAACGACATCCCGAGATCGCCGAGCGGACCGCCGTGGGACGTGGTGGCGTCCAAGATCAGCAGGGTCGGGAAGTGGGAAGGGAAGATGCGGGTAAGCAGCGCGTCGGAGCGACCCATCGCCGGTCCGAGGAACACATCGAACATCCACACGAAGACGAGCACCAACGACCCGTTGACCTCCGAGCGCATGATGGCGCCCAGCAGGGCGCCGATGCCGAGGTAGATGGCCGCGAACATCGCGGTCGCCGCGAGCGCACGCCCGAGGTCGAGGACCTCGGTGCGCATCGCCAGGGCGATCAGTGCGCCGCCCACAGCCACCGCAGCGAGCACCAGCGCGGAGATGAGACGTGCAGCGACCACCGGCGTCGGCGACGAGGTGGCGGCCAGCCGTCGGTCTGCGGCGCGTGAACCGTTCACATGGAAGAACGTCGCGACCCCGGCGAGGAACGCCGCGGCCCACCCGGCGGTGGCGGCTTCGAGCCGACCTGCGCTGGCATCGCCGCCGAGAATTTGGGCGAAGTCCGCGAGCGCGCCGGCCGACAGGGTCACGAACACCAACGGCACGACCGCGAGCAGCACCAGGTTCAAGGGACGCCGCGCGTAGTCGATCAGGTACCGCCAGGTCAGCAGGCCGGTCATCGCGGCTCCGTCCTGCCTCCGACGAGGTCGTAGATGCGGTCGAACCGTTCCACGTCGGTGATGAAGTGGCTGATGATCAGCAGGCTGCTCCCGCCATCCCGCCGCTGCGCGGTGAGCTCCCAGAACCGCTGGTAGGTGTCCCAGTCGAACCCGGCGTAGGGCTCGTCGAGCAGCAACAGCTCGGGGTCGGGCAGCAGCGCGAGGCCGAGGTTGAGCTTGGCTCGTGTCCCCCCGGAGAGCTCCTCGACCCGGGTGGCCCGCCACTCGACGAACCCGAGCGTGTCGTAGACCCTGTCGCGTTCGTCCGCGATCCGCGGCACGGGCATGCCGTAGCCGCGGCCGAACAGCTCGAAGTGCTCGTCGCAGGTGAGCCGGTCGTAGAGCACCGGTTCCTGGGGGCAGAAGCCGACCCGCCCGCGATGCTCGACGGTGCCGGCGTCGCGACCGAGCGCACCGACCAGGATCTTCATCATGGTCGACTTCCCCGACCCGTTCTCCCCGACCAGTCCGACGATCTCACCGGGATGCAGCTCGAGGTCGGCGCCGGTCAGCACCTCCCGGGTGCGCCGGCGGGGCCACCATCCGGTCCGGAACGCCTTGGTGATACCTGCCGCGCGTAGGACCGGAGGCGTGGGCGGCGCCGGGCGTTCGGGGTCCCGCTGCGACGTTGTGGTCGGGGCCATGGCTGCTCCTGACTCGGGGTCGGCGTGCGGGCCGGCGAGGATCGCCGGTCAGCGCGTGGAAGCCGCCGCCGTCGGGACGGGCTGACCGTCGGCCACCTCGACGAGCGGCGCCGGAGCGGACTTGACCGGGGCGGTGAGCTGTGGTGGGTGGTAGCGGCGCAGCCGGTTGGCGTTTCCGACCACCGACAGCGAGGAGGCCGCCATCGCAGCTGCCGCGATCATGGGGCTGAGCAGCAGCCCGACGAACGGGTAGAGCACGCCGGCAGCGAGCGGGATCCCAAGGGTGTTGTAGGCGAACGCGAACACCAGGTTCTGCTTGATGT
>JBDNIX010000369.1:0-2959 GCA_041688045.1 Nitriliruptoraceae bacterium | reverse complement strand
GTCGGTCCCGCCCCCGGGTCGTGGCAGCGATCAGCTTCACCGCCCGACGTCTGTTGCTGCCAGGACCAAGGTGTCGGTGTTTCTCTGGCGTGTAGTCGGTCCCACCCCCGGGTCGTGGCAGCGATCAGCGTCACCGCCTGACGTGTATTGCTGCCAGGACCAAGGTGTCGGTGTTTCTCTGGCGTGGGGTCGGCGCCAATCCCGTCGTGGCAGCGATCAGCGTCACCGCCCGACGCCTGTTGCTGCCAGGACCAAGGCGTCGGTGCGCCCAGGACCAAGACGTCGGTGCGCCCAGGACCAAGGTGTCGGTGCGCCCAGGACCAAGACGTCGGTGCGCCCACGACAAAGGGGATCGGCGCGGCAGCAACCGGTCAGTCCGCATCCTCGCGGATCTCGTCCTGGTCGGCGCGGTCACGTGAGCCGGGCGGGACCAGCTTGTAGCCCACGCCACGGACCGTGTGGATCATGGACTCGTACTCGGGACCGAGCTTCGCGCGCAGCCGCCGGATGTGTACGTCCACGGTCCGCGAGCCCCCGAAGTAGTCGTAGCCCCACACGTCCTGGAGCAGTAGTTCGCGTGTGAACACGCGGTTGGGAGCGTTGGCCAGCGCCTTGAGGAGTTCGAACTCCTTGTAGGTCAGGTCCAACGGCTGACCGCGGAGGCGCACCTGGTAGCTGTCCTCGTCGACGACCAGGTCCCCGACGTTGGCGGCGCGCTGCGGACGCTGCTGGTTGGCGCGGTCCTTGGACAGGCGCAGGCGTGTCTCGATCTCCCCGGGGGAGGCCTGCGGCAGCAACCAGTCGTCGAAACCCCAGGTCACCTTCAGCGCCGCCAGGCCGCCCTCGGTCATCACGACCACGACCGGCCGCTCGATCTCGTTCAGCGATGCCGGGCGCGTGGCCCCTGCCGCCAGGCGCAGGTCCTGGGTCGCGTCGACCAGCACGACGTCACAGGCGTTGAGGCCCTGCAGCGAGCTCGGCTCCAGCGGCGCGTCCTGGAGCGTGTGGTCGAGGTACTCGAGCGCGGGGAGCAGCGATTTCCCGCCGCCTGGCCGGTCGGTGAGCACCAACAGGTGCACCGTCGCTCCTCGCCGTTGTGGCACCGTCGTCGGCGCCGGCTGCCGCGTACCGTGTGATCGTGGTCCGCTGTCTACGTGCTCAGTCTAGGCCGCCCCGCACGACGTACGCCCCGCGCATGACGGATCGAGCCGAAGCTCGGCGCCGTTGCCGGGGCGTTCAGCGGTAAGCATGCCAGACCGCTCGCGTTCACGTCGAGTCAGCCGTCGACCAGCACCGCGCCGGGTGCGCGCAGGCTCCGTCGAGGAACGCCGCCGGACCATCGCGAGACCCACCGCATCATCGTTATCCACAACTCGCAAGTCGTGGGTCCGCGGCTGGTTGATCCGCGCCAGGCTTGGAGCATGCGATCCTGGTCCGATGCCGAACACCTCGTCCGCCGCGAGGCTGCCCGCCTCGTCGTACCCGGCGACGCCCGCCCACGGCAGGTGATCGCCGCCGTGGGTTCCCGGGTCCCCACCGCGGTGATCACCTCGCGTGCACCGGGACCTGAGGGCACCCGACGTGTTCTCGCCGAGCTGGTCGTGCTCGCCGCCGCCTTCGCGCCCGAACGGGCGATCGTGGCCGCGCCCGAAGCGTTGCGTCCGGGGCGCGGGATGGTGCTCGCGCACGACCTGCAGGTGGTGGCCGACGGCTGCGTCGAGATGACACGGGGGTGGATGTGGCGGCGGTTGCTCGGCCGCGTCGTCTGGGTACCCGCCGAGGTTCGCGACTGGCGCGTGCCGGGAACCGTCTCCTCGGACCTCGCCCGCTTCATCATCGCGGAGCGGTTCACGGCGCCTGCGCCCGATCAGCTCCGGGAACTCGTGGACCACTGCCTCGCCGCTGGGCACCGGGTCCGCCTAGCGGCGACCTCGCCCGTCGCCGGATGACGCCACCCCGATCGAGGAGCCACCGATGCCCACCCTGAACTTCGATGACCCGTGCGCCACCGCGCGCGACGAGGCCGCGCCCCGACTCGCACGCGGGCACGACCTGCGACCGACGCTGCTCGGCTTCGAGGGCGACGAGCCGACCCTGTACGTCCGCAGCGCTCCGGCGTGGGTCGGGGTGACCCGGGACAGCGTCGCGGCGGGGCTCGTCATGCTGCCGTGCCTGCTCGGGATCCGGCGGTTGCTGGTCGTGTGTGAGAGCCGGGTCACCGACCACTCGATCGACGACCCCGTCGCCCGTGACGCGCACGCCGAACGCGGTGTCCTGGTCACCCGGGCCGAGCAGCACGGCGACGACCGACCGGTCACCTCTGGGCATCTGCTCACCTGGCAGCGGTCCGGTCCACAGCAGGTCGCGTGGGATGCCCCGATCGGGTTCGACGACGACGGACCGTGGGGAGGCATCCTGGTCCACGCGCTTGGCCAGGCCGGCGGTGAGGGCCCGGGTGACGGCCGGCCGAACAGCGTGGTGTACGGGCTGTCGCGCTGCGGTGTCGTCGTCGCCGTCGCGCCGCGTTGGCGCGAACGCTACGGCCTGGACCAACCGGTCGATCCCCGAGGCGTCCGCCGCGAGGATCGGCGCCGCGCCCACGCTCACCGGTCCGCCGGCCGACCGAGCACCGTCGAGGCCGCGTCATGACCGACCCCGACCGCCCCGGGTCCTCCGGTCCTTTCGACCCTTTCGACTGGGTGCGCGAGCTGGTGCTGGCCGACCTGGACGCCGGCGACGTGCCGGCCCGTCTGCTGCTCGCCGACGACGGGCCGGGCACCGAACCCGAGGTGCAGATCGTGGCCCGGCCGGAGTCGCCGCACGATGACGCCTCCCCGCTCAGCGAGATGGCCTGCGCCATCGCGGCCAGACCACCCCGGCGCGCGGTGTGGGTTCTGCAGGGCCGCCTGCGCGACCTGGCCGACGAGCGGGCGGCACCGCTCGGCCGCTGTCTGGTCGT
>JBDNIX010000368.1:0-9947 GCA_041688045.1 Nitriliruptoraceae bacterium | reverse complement strand
TCGACGGAGAACCGCCGACCATCGTGCGGGTCTGGCGGTAGCACTATCGCTTCACGACCGCTGCGGATCGGCGGTGCCCGGGGGTGTCATGGCTCCGTGACCATGTGGGCGTCGTCACCGGTGTCGTCACCGGCGCCGTCACGCTGCGGAGCTTCTGAGCAGACTGTCCGGCCGTGTCAGGGACGCAGCATCGCGGGGTGCAGGCGGGTCGCCGTCCCGCGGCGGTAGCGCTTCGCGGGGCGGCCGCCTTCTGGACCCGGTGGCGCCAGTCCCTGCGCCTCCACGACGAAAGCGCGCGTCGAAACCACCTTGCGCCGGAAATTTCCCGGATCCAGGTGCACCCCCCAGACGGCCTCGTAGACCTCCCGCAGCTCGGCGAGGGTGAACGGCTCCTCGACGAAGGCGGTCGCAAGAGCCGTGTATTCCAGCTTGGACCGTGCCCGTTCGAGTGCATCGGGGACGATGCGATCATGGTCATAGGCGAAGGCAGGACCGGCCGCCGTGCCGATCTGCTCGACGTCCCAGAACCGGGCACGGTCGGCGTCGACCGGATCCTGGGTGGTCGGTGTCAGCGCCAGGTAGGCGACGGATACCACTCGTCCCGCAGCGTGCCGGCCCGGGTCCCCATAGGTACGTAACTGCTCGAGATGGGCCTCGGGTGCCCGAATGCGCGCGAGCTCAGCCAGGGCGCGATGTGCGGTGTCGTCCAGGCCCTCCTCATCGCGGACCCGCCGTCCCGGCAGCGCCCATCGTCCGGCAAGCTCGGGAGTGTCGGGTTCGACCAGCAGGAGTTGGAGCCGCCCGTCGCGGATCGTCAGCAGCGCGACGTCGACCGCAACCGCGCACGACGCCACACGCGACCTCGTCGACACGGCGCCCATGATGAGGTCAGCCTCCCGCGGAGTCGGTGACCTGCACGCCGGCGGCCCGCAGTTCCTCCAGCGCACGGTCGCCGTCGCCGGGCTCGCGTTCGACGAAGCGGGTCGTGTCCGCCGGAACGACGACGTCGAGGTCGCGCTCGAGGGCATCCAGCGCCGTCGCTCGGACGCACACGTCGCCGGCCAGCCCGGTCACGACGGCGCGACGGGTGCCGGCATTGGACAGGATCGACCCGAGCTCCGTCGCGGATTCATCGCCGCTCAGCGGGTCCCGTACCGAGAATCCGGAGTAGCCGTCGCCACCATCGACACCCTTCTTCACGATGCGGCCGTCCACGACCAGGTCGGGGTGCAAGTGGGCTCCCCAGGTGTCGCGGACGCAGTGGACCGGCCAATCGCCGCCGTCCTTGGCGAAGTGCGGGGTCTCGGGCGGATGCCAGTCCTGGGTGTAGACGATCGTGGCGCCCGCATCACGGGCCGCCCGCACGTGGGCGTTGATGAGCGGTACGACCTGCTCGCCGCCGGAGACGTACAGGCCGCCCTGTGGGTCGGCGAAGTCGTTCTGCACGTCGACGACGATCAGGGCGTCGTCGGCACGGTAGGTCGTGTGCGGTTGGGGGAGGGACGGAGTGGTCATGGTGCTCCCTTCGTCGCGAGGAGGGGTCGGTGGTTGTCGTCACGTGCTGGCCCGTCGACCGTGAGGGTGGGGATGCCGGGGCCCGTGGCGTGGAGGGAGGCGGCATCCGCGGAGAGCTCCGCCATCGCCGCACGGTGGTGCGCACGGGCTGCCTCGAGGTCGGGTTGGTCGACGAGGTCGCCGTCGAGGATCAGGGGTGCCTGCAGGGCCCGGGCATCAGGGGGTGTGGGCGAGCCCCACGGGGCCAGCACCTCCGTGGTCGCCACGCCGTTCACGACCTTGCGCCAGGCAGCTTTGCGACCGCCGACCGTGGCCTTGTCGCCGCCGCTCTTTGCGACGTCTTCCAGGGGCCCGGATCGATCGGTGGCCCGCGCCACCAACTTGTAGACCATCCCGGCAGCGGGTGCGCCCGATCCGGTGACGACCGACGTACCGACCCCGTAGGAATCGATCGGAGCGTCGGCCAGCGCCTCGATCCGATATTCGTCCAGGTCGCCTGAAACCACGATCCGGGTCGAGGTCAGCCCGGCGGCGTCCAACTGTTCTCGCGCGGCGACGGCCTGCTGGCTCAGGTCTCCGGAGTCGATCCGGATGCCACCGAGTCCGGGTCCGGCGGCGCTGATGGCGTGCTTGATCCCGTCGGTGACGTCGTAGGTGTCGACCAAGAGGGTGGTCCCGGCCCCGAGCGATTCGATCTGCGCGGCGAAGGCCGTCGGCTCGTCGTCGTGCAACAGGGTGAAGGCGTGCGCTGATGTGCCGAGCGTCGGCAGGCCGTACCGCCGCCCGGCCTCGACGTTGCTCGTCCCGGAGAACCCGACCAGAACGGCTGCCCGGGCGGCGGCGATCGCGGCCTGCTCGTGCGTGCGCCGACTGCCGAACTCCAGAAGAGGTCGACCTTGGGCGGCGTGGACCATACGTGCGGCCGCCGAGGCCACCGCGCTGTCGTGGTTGAGGATGGACAGGATGAGGGACTCCAGCACGACCGATTCCGCGAAGGATCCGACCACCGTCAGGATCGGGGAGTCCGGCAGGTACAGCTCCCCCTCCCGGTAGCCGTAGATGTCCCCGGAGAAACGGTAGTCGGCCAGCCACTCCCGGGTCGCTGCGGAGATGATGCCCGCTGTATCGAGGTAGCGCAGCTCCTCCTCGCCGAAGCGGAAGGCGGTGACCGCATCCACCAGCCGCTGCGTTCCGGCGACCACGCCGTACCCGCGGTCGTCCGGAAGTGTTCGGGCGAAGACCTCGAAGACGCAGCGGCGGTCCCCGCTGCCATCTCCCAGGGCCGCATCGAGCATCGTGAACTCGTAGCGGTCGGTCAACAGCGCGGTGGAGCTCATGTGCGCCCTTTCGCGTCGGGGAGGGCGACGTTGTTTGCGTCATGTTGTTTGAGTCATAGTGACTGTAACTGGTCGTCGGGGCCATGGCGAGTCCGCGCAGGGCGTACCCTGCGCATGTCGCGGGGCTGCTTCGGGCGTGCGTCCGCCGCTGCACCGTCCACACTCGACCGCACTGGCGTCCAAAGGCACCGACCATGGCCGCGAAGCCCACCGCCACCACCCCCGGCCGGCCGGGGGTGAAGGCCCTGACGCGTGGGCTGCGCAAACGCTGTCCCAACTGCGCAGCGGGGGATCTCTTCGTCTCGTACTTCTCCATTCGTGCGCGGTGTCGCGACTGTGGCCTGACCTTCGAGCGGGAGGAGGGCTATTGGCTCGGTGCCATGATCGTGGCCATCGGGGTCACCGAGGCGCTGTTCGGGATCTGGTTCGTCGGCGGGATGCTCCTGACCTGGCCCGACGTGCCGTGGAACCTGCTGCTCGTCGGCGGGCTCGTGCTCAACCTGGTCGTCCCCATCGCCGGCTACCCGTGGGCGATGACGACGTGGCTGGGACTGCACATGGCCTTCGTGCCACCGGAGGCCTCCGAGGAAGCGGCGGCGATCGCGGCGATAGCCGCGGACCGTCGGGCGGCGGCGATCGCCGCGCGTGACGCGCGCAAGAACGGCAGAGCACCCGATGCTGCTGACCGGAGCTCCGGCGATCGCACCGCCGGCGACGACGAGGACGGCAGGACCGGCTCGGGTCGCTGAGCTAGCCTCGACCGTGTTCCCGGTGACCTGCCCATGGGTCTGGCATCGCGCTCCAGATCCGGCGGCCCTGCCCGGATGACCGCGGTCACCGCAGGATCCATCGCACGCTCTTTCGACGATATCGCTCAACCAGGAGGCCCGCGTGGCTCTGTCCCCCGACGAAGTTCGTCACGTTGCCAGGCTGGCCCGCCTGGCGGTCACCGACGAGGAGGTGGATGCGCTCTCCCCGCAGCTGTCCGACATCCTCGGCTACGCCGAGCAGGTCGGCGAGGTCGCAGCCGAGGACGTCCCACCCACCACGCACCCGTTCGCGCTGACCAACGTGACGCGACCCGATGAACGCCGACCGTCGTCGTCCCGCGACGACATTCTGGCGGCGGCGCCGGCCGTCGAACAGGACCGCTTCAGCGTGCCCCGCATCGTGGCGGAGGAGGGTTGATGGCTGCCGCCGACCGTCTGATCAGCCAGTCCGCTGCCGAGCTGGCGGCTCGTCTGAGCGCCGGTGAGGTGTCGGCCCGTGAGGTCGTCGACGCCCACCTCGACCGCATCGCCGCCACGGACGGCGTGGTCGCTGACGGCGACATCTGGGCGGCGAAATCGGCGGACGCTCTGGGACCGGATGACGTCCACGCGTTTCTCCAGGTGACCGCGACGGCCGCCCGTGACCATGCCGACGACATCGATCGCCGTCGGGCCGCCGGCGACGAGCTCGGACCGCTGGCCGGCGTGCCGTTGGCCCTCAAGGACGTCCTCACGATGCGGGGTGCGTCGACCACCTGCGGGTCCCGGATGCTGGAGGGCTGGATCCCGCCCTACGACGCCACCGTGACCGAACTGTTGCGTACGGCCGACATCGTCGTGCTCGGCAAAACCAACATGGACGAATTCGCCATGGGGTCCTCGACGGAGAACTCCGCCTACGGCGACACCCGTAACCCGTGGGACCGCGACCGGGTGCCCGGCGGCTCGTCCGGCGGATCGGCGTCCGCGGTTGCCGCACTCCAGGCGCCGCTGTCGATCGGGACGGACACCGGTGGGTCGATCCGCCAACCCGCGGCGTTGACCGGCCTGGTCGGGGCGAAGCCGACGTACGGGACGGTGTCCCGCTACGGCCTGGTGGCGTTCGCATCGTCCCTGGACCAGGCCGGCCCGCTCGCGCGGACCGTCGAGGACGCCGCCCGCCTGCAGACGGTGATCCAGCACCACGATCCGCGCGATTCCACCTCGGTGCCGCAGGCCGCCCCCGACGTGCTCACCGGGCTCCGCGACGGCCTGGAGGGCGTGCGTATCGGGGTCATCACCGAGCTGCAGGGTGAGGGCTACGAGCCCGGCGTGGCACGCGTCTACCAGCAGGCGCTGGAACGCTTCGAGCGTCTGGGCGCGAAACTGGTCGAGGTGTCCCTGCCGCATGCGGCCTACGGTCTGCCCGCCTACTACCTGATCGCACCGTCCGAGGCGTCGTCGAACCTCGCTCGGTTCGACGGTGTGCGCTACGGGCTGCGGGTCGATGCGCCGACCGCCGAGGAGATGAACGCCGCGACCCGCGCGGCAGGCTTCGGCCCTGAGGTCAAGCGCCGGATCATGGTCGGAACCCACGCGCTGTCGTCCGGCTACTACGACGCGTACTACCTCCAGGCCAGCAAGGTGCGCACGCTGATCGCACGGGACTTCCAGGCGGCCTTCGATCAGGCCGACGTGCTGGTCAGCCCGACGTCGCCGACCGTGGCCTTCGGGCTCGGCACCAAGACCCACGATCCCCTGGCGATGTACCTCAACGATGTGGCGACCGTGCCCGCGTCGTTGGCGGGCATCCCGGCGCTGTCCCTACCGGCTGGTCTGGCCGAAGCCCCGGATGCCCCCGGAACCGCCCTGCCGGTGGGACTCCAGGTCATGGCTCCCCTCCTGCGCGACGACGTGATGTACCGCGCCGCGTGGGCCTTCGAGCAGGATCTCGGGTTCGACTCCCTGCCGGTCGGCCCACGCGCCCTGACTGCCGACAACGGCGAGGTGGCGCGATGACGGCCGTGGAGTTCCGTGACGGATGGGAGTTGGTCGTTGGCCTTGAGGTCCACGTCGAACTCGCGACGAACACCAAGATGTGGTGCGGCTGCTCGACGGTGTTCGGGGGCGACCCCAACACCAACGTGTGTCCGGTCTGCACCGGCCAGCCGGGCGCGCTGCCCGTGGTCAACGAACAGGCGGTGCGCGACGCTGCGCTGCTCGGCATGGCGCTCAACGGGCAGGTCGAGGAACACTGCTGGTTCCACCGCAAGAACTACTTCTACCCCGACATGGCCAAGAACTACCAGATCAGCCAGTACGACGTGCCGCTGATCCATGACGGCTACCTCGACGTCGAGGTGGAGCTCGCCGACGGCACGCTGACCACGCGACGGGTCGGGATCGAGCGACTGCACATGGAGGAGGACACCGGCAAGTCGCTGCACGTCGGTGACACCGGCCGGCTGCACGGCGCCGACCGGTCGCTGATCGATTACAACCGGTGCGGGATCCCGCTGCTGGAGGTCGTCTCGCACCCCGACATCCGCGACGCTGAGACCGCGCAGGGCTACCTGCGCGAACTGCAGGCCATCGTGCGCGCGACGGGCGTGTCGGACGCGCGGATGGACCAGGGTTCGATCCGGTGTGACGCGAACGTCTCCGTGCGGCGGATCGGTGACGAACTCGGGACACGAACGGAGGTCAAGAACCTCAACTCTGTTCGATCGCTGGGTCGTGCCATCCTCTACGAAGCCGATCGCCAGATCGCCGCGCTGGAGGACGGGGGCACGATCCGCATGGAGACCCGCCACTGGGACGAGTCCAAGGGTGTCACGGAGACCCTGCGGGTCAAGGAGTCGGTGACCGACTACCGCTACTTCCCGGATCCGGATCTGGTCGGTGTCGTCTCGCCGCCGGCCTGGGTCGAGGAGATCCGCGCCCTGATGCCGGAGCTGCCCGCGGCGATCCGCGCACGGCTGGCCGACGCCGGGGTACCGATGGCGCAGGCGATCACGCTGGTCAGCGGCGAGCTGATGCCGTGGTTCGACGAAGCGGTCGCAGCCGGAGCGGACTCGCAGGCCGTCGCGAACTGGCTCACCGGCGACGTCGCCGGCCAGCTGTCGACCGAAGGCGTCACGCTGGAGGACAGCAGGCTGACCGGTCGGCACCTCGCCGAGCTGATCGCTCTGGTCGATGACGGCACCTTGTCGACCAAGATGGCCAAGGAGGTCCTGGCCGGGGTCATCGAGGAGCGCGGCGCCAAAGGGCCGGCCGCGGTCGCCGACGAGCGCGGCCTGCAGCAGGTTTCCGACGAGGGGGAGCTGCGTGCGATCGTCGAGCAGGTAATCGCCACGAACGAGGCCACGGTCGAGGGCATCCGTGGTGGCAACAACAAGGCCATCGGAGCGCTGGTCGGTCAGGTCATGAAAGCGACCAAGGGCCAGGCTGATCCGCGCAAGACCAACGAGCTGCTGCGCGACGTCATCGGGTCGTGAGCCTGCCGTCGGCGTAGAGTCCGACCCAACGACGTGAGGCAGGAGGCGCGACATGGCGTTCGACTACATCATCGTCGGGGCCGGATCGGCCGGCTGTGCGCTGGCGGCGGGCCTCGTCGCGCGCACCGGCGCCTCGGTCCTGCTGCTCGAAGCTGGACCGATGGACCGCGATCCACGGATCCGCATCCCCGCGGCCACGTCCGATCTGTGGTTCGGGAAGCTCGACTGGGCCTATGAGACCGCGTCGCAGCCGGGCGTCGGCGGTCGCGCGGACACCTGGCCCCGTGGCCGCGTCGTAGGCGGCTCCTCCTCGATCAACGCGATGATGCACGTACGCGGCATGGATCGGGACTACGACGACTGGTCGGCGGGTGGCGCCACCGGGTGGGACGCCACGGAGATGAACCGCGTCTTTAGCCGCCTCGAGGACGATGAGCGGGGAGCATCCCCGCACCGGGGTATCGGCGGCCCCATGCGGGTCGAGAGGCAGCGTGATCCCTCCCCGCTGTCGGAAGCCTTCCTGGATGCATGCGAGGAGCTCGGGGTAGCCCGGGTCGATGACTACCACGCCGACCCGGACGGTTGCGGGCTGACCATGGTCACCCAACGAGGCGGCCGCCGGTGGTCCGCCGCCGATGCGTTCCTCCGCCCAGCGCTGGCGGCTGCGCCTGAGCGGCTGACGCTGCGCACGGACGTCGAGGTGCTGCGGATCGCGGTCGAGGACGATCGCGCCATCGGGGTGGATGTCCTCGTCGACGGCGCCCGGCGCTTTGCCCGGGCCGCACGGGAGGTGATCGTCAGCGCGGGCGCCGTCGGGAGCCCACACCTGCTCATGCGGTCCGGCATCGGTCCCGCCGACCATCTGCGCGACACCGGCATCGAGGTGCTCGCGGACGTCCCCGGGGTGGGCGCCAATCTCCAGGATCACGTCCTCACCGGCATCGCCGCCCGAACCGACGGGGACAGCCTCTTCGGCGCGGACAAGGATGCCAGAGCGGCCCTGCGCTACCTCGTGGCGAAGCGGGGTCCCTTGACGTCCAACCTCGGGGAGGCCATCGGATTCGTCCGGACCCGGAGCGATGATCCGGCGCCCGACATCGAGTTGATCTGCCTTCCGGTTGCGCTCCAGGACCATGGTCGCGTGCGCTATCCCGAGCACGGGATGACCATCGGTGCCATCCTGCTGCGACCGGAGAGCCGGGGCACGATCCGGCTCGCCAGCGCGGATCCGTCGGTCGCACCGGTGGTCGATCCGGGCACCTTCTCGGATGCCACGGGAGACGATCTGCGCCGGCTTGCGGATGGTTTGCGCTGGTGCCAGCGTCTGGCCACGGAGACGACGGCGCTGGGCGCGCGGATACGGGGACTCATCGATCCTGAGCAACCCCTCGCAACCGATGCCGCCATCATCGAGCACGTGCTGCGTACCGCGCAGACGTTCTATCATCCGGTGGGAACCTGTCGGATGGGCTGCGACGATGTGGCCGTCGTCGATCCGCTGCTGCAGATTCGGCAGGTCGCCGGCCTGCGGGTCGCGGATGCCTCGGTGATGCCGACGTTGATCCGCGGGCACACCAATGCGGCAGCGATCGCCATCGGGGAGCGGGCGTCGGAGCTGATTGCCGGCAGCGCGTCCATGTAGGTCATAGACCAACCGCAAGACCGACCAGCGCCGAACCTGGGTCAGCTCACCGCGGTCCGAAAGCACCGTCGGACAGTCGGCACGGCGGACCATCGGACCCTGATCGTCTACCCTGACGAGAGTTGTTGAGCGACCCGCCGTCACGCGAGGAGCCCTGCGTGGTTCTGGACACGATCGACTCGCCGGACGACCTCCGCGCGCTGTCCGACGCGGAGCTCGACGAGCTCGCCGGCGAGCTGCGCATCGCCATCGTCGACGCGGTGTCGAAGGTGGGCGGTCACCTCGGGTCCAATCTCGGAGCTGTGGAACTCACCATCGCCCTGCATCGCGTGTTCGAATCGCCGGCGGACACGCTGGTGTGGGACACCGGACACCAGTCCTACGCGCACAAGATGTTGACCGGCCGCCGCGACTTTTCGACGCTGCGGCAGGCCGGTGGCCTGTCCGGCTACCCCAGCCGGGCGGAATCGGACCACGATCTCGTCGAGAACAGCCACGCCTCCACGGCCCTGTCCTGGGCCAGCGGGATCGCCCGGGGGCAGGCGGCGCTGCCGCCCGACGAGCGTCACCGGGTCATCGCCATCGTGGGCGACGGGGCGTTGACCGGCGGCATGTCCTACGAAGCCCTCAACAACATGGGCCACCACCAACTGCCCGCCATCATCGTGCTCAACGACAACGGGCGCTCCTACGCGGAGACCGTGAGCCGGCTTTCGGGGCGCGTCGCTGATCTGCGGACCCATCCGCGTTACCGGGGCATGCGCGACCGCTGGGACGTCGCCCTGGCCAAGCTGCCGCGTCTCGAACGCCTGCGCAATGCCGCCCTCGAAGGGGTCAAGTCGGTCGTCTCCGACGCGCCTGCGCTGCAGTCGTTCGTGGAAGCTCTGGGCGTGCGCTACCTCGGCCCCTACGACGGTCATGACATCACCAGCCTCGAACACGCCCTGTCGCACGCCGCCCGCCTGAACACCCCCGTGCTCGTCCACGTCCTGACGCAGAAGGGCAAGGGGTATGAGCCGGCGGAGACCGACCGGGTGATGAAGCTGCACGACACCTCGGCGTTCGACATCGTGACGGGCCGCAAGCCGTCCAGTGGTCGACGGTGGACCGCGGCCTTCACCGATCACCTTCTCGAACTCGCGGACCGCCACCCGGAGATCGTCGGGATCACCGCGGCGATGCCCGGTTCCACGGGGTTGTCGCCGCT
>JBDNIX010000060.1:0-4013 GCA_041688045.1 Nitriliruptoraceae bacterium | reverse complement strand
GAACGCGGGCAACGTCCATGACCTGGTGTCCGGACCGGTCGGCCCAGCGGGCGTAGGCGGCCGGAGAGCCTTCGCCGTCGGTCAGGACCTCGAGGTGGTCGCCGGGGTGCAGGGGCACGATCGCTCGCATCGCCAGCACGACCCCGCGCTGGTAGGTCTCGTTGCGGGCATCGACGGTGGCGACCGGGGAGGGCATGGCGCCGATCCCGGCTTCGTCGAGTTCGGCGTGGACCGTGCCGGTGTGCGCGTGGACCCGCGCCGGTGCGCCGGCGGCGGCCAGGGCACCGCGCAGGAACCCGACGGCCAGTGCATCGCCGACTGCGCCGTCCACTTCGCCGACCAAGCGCAGGCCGACATCGAGCCCTTCGACGACGACGCGATCACCGTCGGGGTCGCTCTCACCGATGCGCACCTCAGGGAACGCGGCGCGCAGTGCTTCGACGGCGATGACGGCGGCTGCCTCGAAGTCCCTGCTGTCGGCACGTCCCGCGGTGGCGGCGACGAGCTTGCGCCCCTGATCCTCGGCGAGCAGCGACAACTTTTCGGTGTGTTCTGTCAGCCCGGCGATCAGTTGGACGATGGTGTGGACCGCCAACTGGCTGCCCGGGGGGACCTGCAGGTCGCGGTCGGGAGCGGCTTGTTCGCGGGCGACGTAGACCTTGGCGGGGCGGCCGCCGCCGGCGTGCTTGCGGGTGCCGGTGACGACCAGCCCGGCGTCCGCCAACTGATCGAGGTGGTTGCGGGCGACGTTGGCATGCAGGCCGAACATGTCCGCGACCTCACGGGCCGACAGTGGATGACCTTCGGTGCGTAGGCGCTTGTAGATCCCGGCCCGGGTCGGGACACCGAGCGCACGCTCGACCGCCACGTCGCCCGATGGCGTCGCTGCGGTGTCGAGGGTGGTGCTGGCGGCCATAGATGCTCCGGCGATCAGGGGACGCCGCGACGGGGATACGTCGACGGCGCGACGGGTTTGCACGGTTGTAACGCGGATGGTCAACGAATCGGCACAACGAAGGTGCCACATCCAGGGAAAACAGTGCAAACTGTTCGGCCGGCGACGCGCAGCCCTGCGACGAACCAACGCACCGTGTGACGCCGAGCACGGGCCGTCACCGACGAATGTGCGCGGAACGCACGAAAACCACGGTCAAAGGTCCCATATTGCGGCGGGCCGTTGACGGATCTCAACGCTCAGAAATCGAGTCCAACGCTGCCAGGTTGTGACGCAGCGTGAGCGGCACATCACGCTTCACGGTCGGTTGCTGACGGAGCGTTACAGGATCGGTGCCCGGCGCCGAACGTTGCGTGAGCGCGCAACCACCGTGTGCGGGAGACGGCGCAGATCGGGCCGACCAGATAGCCCGATCCGGCCGTACAGTCCTCACCTGATGACCGCGATCAGCGGCCCGCATGTCGGGGCTTGGGGGAAGCTCATCAACGGGCTGGCGCGCGAGCGCCATTCCGAGCAACACGGACGCGTTGATCCTCGGGCACCAGCTACATCGGTCGCCCGTCTACCGGTGGGGTTCTCATCCCCGCTGGTGACGGCTCGAGGGGAGCGAGTGGCGAGACCGACCGTGTAAGTGACATTGCGGTAGGGACCGCCCTTGCGGGCGGCCCCCCGCGCAGATCCCAGCGTGCGCTGCTAACGCACTGGGCTCCTGCCTTGGATACGGGCGTCGAATCGCTGGTTGGGCCAGGGATGCACGATGCGGGCGTACGGGAGCCACTCGGCTGCCAGGCGGCTCATGCATTTCCAGGTCATGCGTGTGCGTTGGCTACGACGCCGTAGCGCCCGTATCCAGTGCCACACGACCTGACGTCGGAAGACGTCGAGCGCCTGGCTGTTGCCCGGCACGGCGTAGTAGGCGTAGTGCCCGCGCACCACACTTGCCAGCCACCGTGCCTGTTCGGGGATGGGCAGATGCATCCGCCGTCTGAGATCATGTTTGATCTCAACCAGCTTGGCACGCATCCGTTTCGTGTCACCGACCAGGACCAGGAGACCGTCACCGTCACCGAGGTCGGTGGTGCGATCGTCACGCCACCCGACGACACGGTGACCCCGATCAGCAAACCGACCACGGAGGTTCTCCCGACCACGCAGACGCTCCCGGTGACCGGCCTCACGGGCGGCGGCCTCGTCAGCCTCGGGCTGCTGCTGAGCCTGATCGGGGCGATGGCCCTGCGGCTCGGTCAACGACAGGAAGGAGCGGATGGTTCAGGCTGATCCTCCCGACGAGCACCATCCGGACGGCCCGGTCCACCGCGACCGGGCCGTCCGCGGTCGTCGCCAACGAGCCCCAGGGGCCGCGTCCGCTCACCGGACGCCACACACGCGTTCGCTCGCCGGACGCCACACACGCGTCGCCCGGAGCCGATGAACGGGGGCGGTCAGGCTCTCCGCAGCAACGTCTGGCGTGCGGGGAAGGCGCCCGTCGCCGACAGTTCCGTGATGGCCAGCCCCACCCGCTGACCGAACGCGGGAGTGAAGCCGTCCTCCGCATGGCCGAACCCGGTGGGCTCCAGCCACCCGACGGATTGGCCGCCCGCCGCGGCGACCAGGGCGGCCGCGTCGGTGGCCGGGAAGTAGGGGTCGTCGTGTCCGTGGACCGCCAGGAAGGGGACGCGCACGCGCCCGAGCATCTCCACGGGATGGGGTGGCGAGGTCCACGCGGCAGGGCCATCCAGGTGCACGCCGAGGCCCATCCGCAGCGCATGCCGCCGCACCGGGCTCGTCCAGACCCCGTGCAGGCGCTGCAGCGGCAGGGTGTCCGGCGGGTCGCGGAACCATGCGGGCGCGGACACCGTGACCACCCCGACCACCTCGAGGTCCCTGCGTCGTGCACCGGCGCCGTCACCCTGCCTGCCGCTGCCGCCCGACACGGCGTGCAGCACCGCCGTCGCCCCCATCGACACCCCGACGGCGACCACCCGGTCGTGGCCGACACCTCGGAGCCAGCGGACCGCCGCCTCGATGTCCCTGGCTTCACGGTCGCCGAGCGTGCACGCCCCGCCCGACCCTCCGTGCCCCCGCAGGTCGATGGTCAACACGGTGGCGTGTTCGGCCAGCGTCGTCGCCAGGCGTGCGTAGGCGGGCTTGCGGCGGTTGGCCGCGAAGCCGTGTGCGAGCAGCACCGCCATCCCGTCGCCCGACGGACCGGGCAGGTAGGACCCCTCCAACCCGACCCCGTCGGAGGTGAGCATGCGGGCGGTGACGTGGGGTCGCTCGATCCGGCCGAGCACCCCACGGGCTTCGAGGTAGCGGCGCAGCGGCCCTCGCGAGGTCGGCTGGGCGTTCACGCTTCTCCGGGCGGGCGAGGGGCGAGGGGGATGGTACGCAGGCTCAGATGAGGCTCCGGGCGCGGTCAGATCTCGTCCACCTCGAGGTCGTGCTGAGGGTGCGGCGTCTTGCCGCCGACGACCTGCCAGACCTCCATGTCCTGCGCAGCCACCACGACGGGTGGAGGCGCGTACTCGGCGACCACGACACCGATGTCCATCATCCCTCCAGGGTAGGTGCGCCTCATCGGGTCCGCTGTGCCTGGCCCGTCGCCTGCAGCCCGCTCACAAGGGACAGGCGGGTGACCAGCCGTCGGGGATCCCGGTGGGGACAGCCGGTCGCCGTCGGATGCTGGCCGCGGGCGCCGCCGGGGTGTGGCGGGCCTCGAACTCGTCGGCGAGCCGGTGGACCCGGTGCCGGTCGCTGCCGTTCGGGGCGGGCAGGGTTGCGCCGAGGACACCACCGGTCATCGCATCCGTGGCGGCGACCGTGTGCCCCCAGACCGACAGCACCGCCAGGGTCCGCTGGAGGTCGTGACCCGCGGCCAGACGAGCCGCGTCGTCCATCAACGAAGCGACCGGGGAGAGTTCCACCTCGACGTCGCTGGCGGCCGCGAGCAGCAGCCCGTTGCCGTCGGGATGGAACGGGATCGTGCGCGCGTGCAGCTGCCACCCACCCGGTCGGCGATCCAGGCAGGTGACGACCAGACAGCGGCCGAGCGGTGCCG